>JAKAXN010000390.1 GCA_021816565.1 Actinomycetes bacterium | reverse complement strand
CGGCCGCATCGCGGTCGAGGGAGAAGTTTACCGGCCCACCCGCTCGCGCGGGGGTTGGCTGTTCTTCACGCTGCGTGACCGGGCGGCTCAGATCGACGTCAAGGTGCCGGGGGGGGCCGCCGCCCGGTCCCGGGTGGTGGCCGGGGAGCGGGTGTCGGTGGTCGCCACCCTGCAGTGGTCCAATGACCGGGGCCAGCTCGGACTGCTGGCCGAGCAGGTCCTGCCGGTCGGCGCCGGGGCCATCGCCGCTCTCATAGCCGAGACCAGGGAGCGACTGTCGGCGGAGGGCCTGCTGGACCGCCGGCGGCGCCCCCTGCCGGTCCTGCCGGCCGCCGTCGGCGTGGTGTGCGGGACCGAAGCGGCGGTGCGCAAGGACATCGAGTCGGTGGTGGCCGAGCGCTGCCCGGGCTATCCGCTGGTGTTCGAGGAGACGACAGTGTCGGGGCCGGCGGCGGCCGACTGCATAGTGGAGGCGCTGCGCCGGCTGGCCGCCCGGCCCGGGGTGGAGGTGATCATCCTGGCCCGGGGGGGCGGCGATGCCCCCTCCCTCCTTCCGTGGAGCACCGAGGCGGTGTGCCGGGCGGTGGCCGACGCCCCGGTAGCGGTGGTCTCGGCCATCGGCCATGACGGCGACCGCCCCCTCTGCGACGAGGTGGCCGACCTGCGCTGCGGCACCCCCTCCCTGGCCGCCACCACCGTGCTGCCGGACCTGGCGTCGCTCCGGCGGGCGGTGGACGCCGCCCTGGAGCGGGCCGCGGCGTCTCTGACCGACCGCCTGGGCCGCTCCGACCGGCGCCTGGCCGCCATCGAGCCGGACCGGTCGGTGCGCACCGGGCTCGAGCGGGCGGCCAACCGCCTGGAGCGGGCCGGGGTGCGCATGGAGGGCCTGCACCCGGCCGGCCGCCTGGCCGCGGCGTCGGCCCGCCTGGGGGCGGCCGAGTGGCGTCGCCCGACCTGGGAGGCCCTCGGTCGGGCCGCCGGGCGCCTGGAGGCGGATTGGCGTCATCTGCAGGCGCTGGCCCCCCTGCGCACACTGGAGCGGGGCTACGCCGTGGTGACCGGTCCCGACGGGGCGGTGCTGCGCCGATCCGGGCAGGTCGAGATCGGCGAGCGGGTAGGGGTGCGCTTGGCGGAGGGGACCCTCACCGCGGTCGTGGCGGAGCGCCGCCCGTGACCGGCGACGGCGTTTCGGAGCCCACCTTCGAGGAGCTGATGGCCGAGCTGGAGGAGGTCACCGCCCGGCTGGCCGCCGGCGACATCGGCATCGAGGCGGCCGCCGACCTCTACGAGCGGGCGGAGAAGCTCCACGCCCGGGCCACCGAGCGCCTCGAGCAGGTACGGGCCCGGGTCGAGCGGCTCACCGGTCCCCCCGGTACCTGAGGCGGCGGGCGTCGCCCGCCGAGGGCCACTCGTGGACCCAGCTGCGGTCGCTCAGGCGTCCCGGGCTCCATCTGCGCCACTGCCCGCCCAGAGCCCGGCCGGTCATCTCCGTCCAGGCGATCACGTCGGGGGCGGCGGTGCGGCGGGCGACCTGGGCGATCCCCCCTTCGTAGACGGTGTATCCGGCCCACTGCCCGGGGTAGTCCTTGGTCGAGCCGACCTCCGAGACCGCCAGGGCCCCCACGTCGTAGCGGCGGGTGCGGTGGGTGTGACCCGACAGCACCAGCACCGCCGGGTTGGCGTCCACCACCCGGCCCACGAGCTGGCGGGAATCGGGCACCGAGAGCGCCGGGGGGTAGTAGGTCGGGGGCCCACCCGGCCGGGGCGGATGGTGCAGGACCAGTACCACCGGCCCGGGGGCCTGCCCGACCAGCTCGACGACCCGCCCCAGGTGGTCGGGGTCCAGCCGGCCGCCGTGCAGGCCCCGGACGGGGCTGTGGGCCAGCACCAGCCGGACGCCGGGCACATCGACGGCGACCGGCCGGGAGCCGGTCCCGACGGTGACGCCGGCCTGCCCCAGCACGGCTGACACGTCGCCCCGCCCGGCGACGTCGTGGTTGCCGAGGACCGCGTAGGTCGGGACCCCGGCGCCCTGAAGCATGGCCGCAGCGCGCTCGGCTTCGGCGGTGCTCCCCCGCCGGGTCAGGTCCCCCCGGGCCACGAGGTGCTCCGCACCCCAGGAGCGGGCCTCGGCCAGCGCCGCCCCCAGGGCCCGAACCGGGTAGGGGGCCAGGCCGCCCGTGGCCGAGCCGGGGTCGTGCATCCGCCGGACGGCCCCGAAGCGGCGCTCGCCGATGTGCGGGTCGCTGACCGAGGCGAAGCGGACCAGGACCGGGCCCGGCGGCGGGGGAGCGGTGCGCACGGTGGCCACCAGGGTGCGGGGCCGGCCCTCGGCGACCAGCGTGACCTCGTAGTCGGTTCCCGGCTCCAGCCCGTCGACGACCACCGCCCCGGGGCCGGAGGAGCGACTGTCGCGGGCCGGGTACCACGCCGGCGGGGCGGCCCCCACCGGGATGGCCCGCCCGGCCAGCTCCAGCACCATCTCGCGGACCGGCAACCGGGCCCACGCCAGTTGGACGGCGTCGGGCTCGACCCCGAAGACCGCTACCGGCATGTTTGGTCGGCGCCGATGCTGGGGATAAATCCGGTCACGGTGGCGGATCCCACGCTGCGTGGGCGGTCAAGCCGCCCACCGGCGTGGGAGCCGCCACGAGGTTTCAGGACGGTCGGGAGGCGCCGAGCACCGGGGCGATGGCTCCGGTGAGGCGCCCGGCCAGGGCCACGTTGACGTCCATGCGCTCCAGCATCTGGCCCGTCCGGATGGCGCTGACGGGCAGGTCGTGGCTGTCGAAGAACCGGTGGACCGCCTCGGCCACCCCGGCGTCGGTGAAGCCGGCCGTGGCCTCGAGGATGCGGATCAGCAGGGTGGAGGGGAAGCGCTCCACGATGCGGTCCCAGCTGTCCTCGATCCAGCGCCACACCGGGCCGGCCGCCCCGGGTTGGGCCATGACCGACGAGATGACGAACGGGGCGTCCTGGCTGCGCACCTCGGAGCCGAGCATCATCTCCAGGGTCCGCATCCGCAGTTCCTCGTCCGGGGTCTCGGCCAGGGCGTAGAGGTAGCGGAGCTGATCCTGGGGACGCTCGGCCCGTCGGTACCCGTCGAGCGCCGCCGACCACGCCTCGGCCCCGCCCGCCGACACCGCCAGCCGGGCGGCCACCGCCACGAGGTCGGGGCTCAGGACCTCCGACCCGGATCCGCCAGCCAGGTGGGCGCCGAAACGCCGGCCGGCCTCGGCCAGGGCGTGCTCGTCCCGGCCGGTCCCGCCCCGGGCCAGCAGGATCCGACTCCGGGCCGTGGCCACCCGCTCGTCCTCGCCGGCCGCCGGGGCCCAGCCGACCCGCTCCCACGCCGGTCCGGTCAGCTGCCGGGAGAAGGCCGCCACCGCTTCCCGGTCCGGCCCGTCGCCCATCAGATCGAGAGCGTGGAGAACCCCGCCGATGGAGCCCCACACGTCGGGGTCGGCCTCGGCCGCCACTGCGGCGGCGATCTGCACCCACTCGCCCAGCTCGGCCCGCCCGGCCACCACGGCAGCCCAGGTGTCGCCGAGCAGCTGGAGTCGCTCCAGAGGGGTCAGGACCTCCACCGGGCCGGCCGCCATCAGGCGCCCCCACAGGTCGGGCGAGTAGCGGGTCCGGTAGAAACCCCAGCCTCCGGCGTTGACCACCACCCAGTCGATCGGGCCGGGGAGAACGCATGACTCCTCCCGGTCACGCACCAGGATCCGCTTCTCGACGATCCGGCCCTGCACCGAGGCCCGCACGTTGACCGGCACCATCCAGGTGGTTTCGCCGGGGTCCCCGCCGTAGACGAAGCGCCGCTGGCGCAGCACCACCGTGGTGGGGTCGGCGCCGGGCTCGACCTCCACCAGCGGGTAGCCGCCCTGAAAGATCCACGACTCCATGATCTGGCGCACCGGCTCCCCGGAGACGGCCTCGATGGCGTCCCACAGGTCGGAGGTCTCGGTGTTGCCGTAGGCGTGGGTCGACAGGTAGTGGGAGATCCCCCGGCGGAAGACCTCGGGGCCGAGGTACTGCTCGAGCATGCGCAGCACCGACCCGCCCTTCTGGTAGGTGAGGACGTCGAACATGCCCTCGGCCTCCTCCGGTCGCCCGACCGGGAACTCCACCGGGCGGGTCGTCTGCAGACCGTCGGTGCCCATGGCGGCCGCCTTGCCGGCGCCGAAGGCCGTCCACACCTGCCATTCGGGCCGGAAGTCGTCGGTGGTCGTCAGCTCCATGAACGTGGCGAACGCCTCGTTGAGCCAGATGCCGTTCCACCACTTCATCGTGACCAGGTCGCCGAACCACATGTGGGCCGTCTCGTGGGCGACCACGGTGGCCACCCGCTGCAGCTCGGTCTGGGCGGCGGTGGCCGGGTCGGCGAGCAGCAGGCTCTCCCGGTAGGTCACGCAGCCCAGGTTCTCCATGGCCCCGAAGGCGAAGTCGGGGACCGCCACGTGGTCCAGCTTGTCGCCGGGGTAGGGGATGTCGAAGTAGCCGCTCAGGA
>JAKAXN010000389.1 GCA_021816565.1 Actinomycetes bacterium | reverse complement strand
CGATCTACGAGATCGCCCGCATGCGCCGCGGTCCGGGGGGCGGGCTGTTCGTCGTCGAACCCGGCCCCGGCGCGGTCATCGACGTGGTGGCCATCTACCTGGCCCGCCACCACATGACCCTCTCGCAGCTGAGCGAGCTGCGCACCGGTGTGGAGATGACCATCGTGGAGCTGGCCGTCGAGCGGGTCGACGACCCCGGCCGGGTCCGGATCGACAACGCCCTCCGGGTGGAGGTGGCCAGCGGTCAGGACGACCACGCCGAGGTGGCCCACGACCTGCACGCGGCTCTGGCCGCGGTGGCCCGCAACCGGGTGCTCGAGCTGGTGGCCCTGGTGCTCATCCGCCTGAGCCGGCTGCACCAGGTGGAGCGCCTGGCCCCGGTGGCCCGGGACCAGATCCGGGCCGAGGTGCTGCGGGCCCACGCCGGGATCGCCTCGGCGGTGTCGGCCGGGGACCGGGAGCTGGCCCGGCACCGCATGCAGCGCCACCTCGACGCCCTGGCCGCCGTCATACGCTGACCGGCGGGCGCCGCTCAGCCGAGGAGGTCCTCCGGGATGTCGGCGTGGCGGGCCCGCCACCATTCGCCCAGGCTCTTGGCCTGCGGGTCCATACGCGTGCTCGAGGCCACCCCCTCGCCGAGCAGACCGACCACGACGAAGTTGAGAGCTCTGATGTTGGCCAGCTCGTAGCGGCGTACCTCGAGCGGGCCGACCTCGGGGAGCAGCTCCCGGAGGCGCTCGACGGTCAGCCACCCGGCCAGCCAGGCGTAGGCCTGGTCCGAGCGGGCCCAGACGCCGAGGTTGGCGTTGCCCCCCTTGTCGCCGGAGCGGGCACCGAAGAGGGTGCCGAGCGGCACCCGCCGGGTCGGGCCGCCTCCGGCCGCCGCGCCGATCGCCACCGCGGTCGCGGCCGAGGTGCCGCCGGCCTCGGCCGGCGTCCGGTCGTCGAGGGACGCGACAGGGTCGACGACGGTCCGCGTCTCGCTGCCGCCGGCCCCCACCACCACCTCCTGCCACACCGTGTCCGCCGGGACCAGTGCCGGCCAGTAGACCCCGTAGGCGGACGCCCCGGCGGTCAGCCCGCCGCCGTACAGGCCCGGGTAGGAAGCCAGCGCCAGCTCCGTGACCCGGCCGGAGAAGGCCCGGCCGACCTTGCGCTCGTCGGGGTCCTTGACGGTGATGCGCAGCGCCGCGGTGGCCTCTTCGTTGGTCCCGGGGTCCGGCCGGTCGGTCCGGGCCAGGGTGACGTCGACCGACTCGAAGGCGTCGCGACCGCCCGGCACGGACCGCCAGAGGGCGGCCTCCACCAGGGCCGCCTTGGCCTCGATGTCCAGGCCGGTCAGGTACAGCGTGGTGGTGGACCGCCACCCGCCCTGGTAGTTGAGCGCCACCTTGGTCGTGGCCGGCGGCGGCAGGCCCCGCACCCCCGAGATCCGCACCTGGTCCGGGCCGTCCTGGTGCAGCCGGGCGGTGTCGAAGCGGGCCGTCACGTCGGGGTTGGCGTAGTCCGGTCCGCCGATCTCGTAGAGGAGCTGGGCCGTGACCGTCCCGACCGTGACCGCCCCGCCGTGGCCCGGATGCTTGGTGATCACCGACGAGCCGTCCTGCTCCACGCAGGCGATCGGGAAGCCGGGGTGCTCGAGGCCCGGGATCTCGGTGAAGAACGAGTAGTTGCCGCCGGTCGCCTGGGCGCCGCACTCGATGACGTGGCCGGCGACCACGGCGCCGGCCAGGGCGTCCCAGTCGTCGCGGCGCCAGCCGTGGTGCCAGGCGGCCGGGCCCACCACCAGCGCGGCGTCGGTGACCCGCCCGGTGATCACGATGTCCGCCCCCCGGGCCAGGGCCTCGGCGATGCCCCAGCCCCCCAGGTAGGCGTTGGCCGTCAGCACCTGCCGGTCGCCGAGCGGCTCGCCGGTCTCCATGTGCGACAGCTCCACCCCGCCGTCGCGCAGTTCCTCCAGGCGGGGGAGCAGGTCGTCGCCCTCCACGTAGGCGATGGTGGGGGACAGGCCGAGCCGGTCGGCCACCTGGCGTACGGCGGCGGCGCAGCCCCTGGGCGACAGGCCCCCGGCGTTGGACACCACCTTGATGTTGCGGTCCAGGCACTGGCCCATGACCTGCTCCATCTGCGTGACGAAGGTGCGGGCGTAGCCGGCAGCCGGGTCCCTGAGCTGGTTCTTGGCCAGGATCAGCATGGTCAGCTCGGCCAGCCAGTCGCCGCTCAGCACGTCGATGGGGCCGCCTTCGACCATCTCCCGGGCCGCCGACAGGCGGTCGCCGTAGAAGCCGCTGCAGTTGGCGATCCGGACGGCGGGGCGGCTCACGACGCCACCCCGTCGGTCCCGGTCGCGTCGAGCACCACCAGCAGGTCCCCGCCGTTGACCTGGTCGCCGGCCCGGGCCCGGACCTCGGTGACCAGCCCGGCGTGGGGGGCGGTGACCCGGTGCTCCATCTTCATGGCTTCGACCACCATGAGCAGCCGGCCGGCCTCCACCGCCTCACCCTCTGTCACATCCACCGCCAGCACCTTGCCGGGCATGGGGGCGACCAGCCCACCCTCGGGCACGCCGCCGGCGGCCACCGGGAAGCGGGGCACCATCTCGAAGCGCACGTCGCCGCCGGGGCCCTGCGCGTACAGGTGCGAGCCGGCGGCCAGGACGTGGAGGTGGTGCGCCCGGCCGTCGGCCTCGAACGACACTTCCGATCCGGGCCCGGCCTCGGCGACGCGGACCGACGCCACCCGCTCCGCCCATGCGCCGACGGAGAAGTCCAGGCTGCCGTCGCGGCGGGGCCGGTACTCCACGGTGAGGTCGGCCCCGGCCCGCTGGAGCACCAGCCGCTCGGGCGGCATGACGCTGTTGCGCCAACCGGCCGGCAGGCTGCGCAGCACCCGGGCCGACTCCCGGCGGCGGTGCCGCAGGGCCAGGGCCGCGGCCACCGCCGCAATGCGCTCCTCGGCTTCGGGGACCGGTCGCTCCAGAGGGGGAGCGACCCGCGTGATGAAGTCGGTGGTGGTGTCGCCGGCCAGGAACTGCGGGCTGCGCAGCACCGTCACCAGGAAGTCCCGGTTTGTGGTCACCCCCCGGATGCGGCTGTGCTCGAGGGCCAGGGCCAGCCGGCCGGCCGCCTCCTCCCGGGTGGGGGCGTGGGCGATGACCTTGGCCAGCATCGGGTCGAACTCCACCCCGACGGTGCTGCCGGTCTCCACCCCCGAGTCCCACCGCAGCGCCGGGGTCGCGGCCGGGTGGTAGTCGACCAGGGTGCCGGTGGCCGGCAGGAAGCCCGACGCCGGGTCCTCGGCGTAGAGGCGGGCCTCGATGGCGTGACCGGAGATGCGCAGGTCGTCCTGGCCCACGGATAGGGGATGGCCGTCGGCGATGCGCAGCTGCTCCCGTACCAGGTCCAGGCCGGTCACCATCTCCGTCACCGGGTGCTCCACCTGGAGCCGGGTGTTCACCTCGAGGAACCAGAACCGCCCGTCGGGCTCGAGGACGAACTCCACGGTGCCGGCGCTGCGGTAGCCGACGGCCCGGGCCGCGGCCACCGCGGCCGCCCCCATCCGGTCCCGCAGCTCCGCCGACAGGACCGGGGAGGGGCTCTCCTCGATGATCTTCTGGTGGCGGCGCTGGATGGAGCACTCCCGTTCGAAGCAGTGCACCACAGCGCCGTGGCCGTCGGCGAGGATCTGGATCTCCACGTGGCGGGCTGCCGTGATGAAGCGCTCCAGGAACACCCGGTCGTCGCCGAACGCGGCGCGCGACTCGCGCTGGGCGGCCTCCACCGCGACGGCCAGATCCCCCGGGGAGTCCACCACCCGCATGCCCTTGCCGCCGCCCCCGGCCGCGGCCTTGACCAGCACCGGGAAGGTGACCTCCCCGTCGGATCCGCCGGCCGGGTCCCAGGTGGGCAGCACCGGGACCCCGGCATCGGCCATGAGCCGTTTGGCCGCCACCTTGTCCCCCATGGCCTCGATGACCTCCGGCGGGGGACCGACCCAGGTGAGGCCGGCTCCGATGACCGCCCGGGCGAACCCGGCGTTCTCGGACAGGAAGCCGTAGCCGGGGTGCAGGGCGTCGGCACCGGCGGCACGCGCCGCGGCGACCAGGGCGTCGATGTCCAGGTAGGTTTCCGCCGCGGTCCGGCCCGGGAGGGCCACCGCCCGGTCGGCCTCGGCGACGATCGGCAGGTTCCGGTCGCCCTCGGAGTAGACGGCCACCGTCCGGATCCCCATGGACGCGGCGCTGCGGGCGATGCGGCGGGCGATCTCGCCCCGGTTGGCGATCAGAAGGGTGGAGATCACAGCCGGAACACCCCGAAGCCGGCCGCCCCCTCCACCGGGGCGGAATGGCAGGCCGACAGCGCCATGCCGAGCACCGTGCGGGTGTCGCGCGGGTCGATGATCCCGTCGTCGACCACCCGGCCGGTGGCGTACAGCCCCAGCGACTGGGACTCGGCGAACTCCTCCACGGCTGCGGTAACGGCCGCCTCGGTTGCCTCGTCGAGGGGCCGGCCCCG
>JAKAXN010000388.1 GCA_021816565.1 Actinomycetes bacterium | reverse complement strand
ATCGCCGCCGAGCAGACCGACGCCGACAACCGGGCCCTGGGCGTGGCCCTGGTCGCCGCCGGCTACGGGGTCGGGGCCGGGCTGACGGCCATCCTGCACAGCGTGGGACTGGGCCGGCTGGGCTTCCGGGGCCTGTTCGCCCTGTCACTGGTGCCCCTGGCCGGGTTGCTGCTCGTCAGGCGGTGGGTCGCCGAGCCTGACCGCTTCAGCGCGACGGCCCCGCCCGACCGCTCCGGGGTGCGGCCCGCGCTGGTCTTCGGGGCAGTGGGCCGCCGGTTCCGACGGCGGCTGGTGTTCGTGGCCCTGCTGGCGTTCGCCGTCTCGGTGGTGACCGGACCGGCCAACAGCTTCGTGTTCCTCTACGCCGAGGATCTCATCCACCAGTCCGGCCTCGCCACCGCGGCCATGGTCGTGGGGGCGGGGGCATCAGGGCTGGCCGGTCTGCTGATCGGCCGGTGGCTGGCCGATCACGTGGGACGGCGCCCGACGTGCGTGGCCGGTCTGGTCGGCATGGTGGGTTTCGGGGTGCTGGCCTATTCGGGCTCTTCGGCCGCGCTGGTCAGCGGGTACGTGCTCGGGGTGCTGTTCGGGTCGATCCTGGCCCCGGCGGCCGGGGCCATGGTCAACGAGCTGTTCCCGACCCCGGTACGGGCGTCCGTCGCCGGCTGGTGGATCGCCGCGGGGGTGGCCGGAGCGGCGGCCGGGCTGGTCGTGTTCGGGGCCATCGCCGACGCGGGGGACCGCTTCGGGCTGGCCGCCATCCTCACCTTCCTCCCGGCGCTGGCCGCCATAGCCCTGTTCGGGCTGGTGCCCGAAACCCAGGGTCGGGAGCCCGAGCAGGTCGCCGGGGCCTGACCGGGGCCGCCCTGGCGACCGGTCATGGCGGCCCCCGGCCGCCCTCGGCGTGACAACGACCCGTCCGGGGGTATCGAATGCATGCCGTGCTCAACCAGTCGCGCGTGCGCCGAAGTTCGGATGGGATGATCGCCGCCGGGGCTCTCGCGCTGGCCGTGCTCCTCATCTCCTTGACCGCGGCCTTCGCCCAGGCCACCAGGAGGGCCGACCGCGAGGCCCTGTCGTGGCTGTACCACTTCCCCCGCCCGGTGGCCATCGCCGTGGCCTCGGCCTCCGGTCTGGCCTGCCTGGTGATGATCGGCGTGGCGGTCAACGCCCTGGCCCAGCGCGACCGCGGCTACCTGGTCAGCGGCCTCACCGCGGCGGTGGGCGGCGGGCTGGTCTCGCTGGCCCTCATCGCCGGGTGGTCGGTTGCCGCCGCCGGCGCCCGCCGCTCGGCCATCAACTCCGGGCGGCCCGCAGCCCTCACCGTGGACGCCGCACTGATCGCCGCCGCGGTGGGGTCGGAGGCCCTCCGCCGGGGCCGCTGGCGGACCTGGTGCCGCTCGCTCATCCTGCTCCTCCTGGTCGCCTCCCTGGCCGAGCGCAGCATCCGGCCGGTGCCGTTGGTCCTGGCTCTGGCAGCCGCCGGCCTGGTCGGCTTCGGGATCCGCTTCGTGCGGGGGGCGTCGGTGGTCCGCCCCGGCCCCGCCGAGCTGCAGTCCTGGCTGGCGGCCCGGGGCCTGGCGGTCCGGGGCCTGGAACCGGTGGGCGACCCGGCGTCGGAGGTCCTGCGCGGCGCCCTGGCGGACGGGTCGCAGATAGAGCTGCGGCTGGCTGACCGGGACGGGCGGCTGCAGGGCGCGCTGAGGCGGGCCTGGTCCATCTTCCGGCTCAGACCGTCCACGGGCGGCCGGTCGGCGTTCGACTCGCGGTCGCGCCTGAGGGAGCTGGCCCTGGTGTGCTGCCTGGCCGAGAAGGCCGGGGTGTGCGCCCCCGAACTGCTGGCCCTCGAGGCGGTGCGGGACCGCACCCTGGCCCTGGTAACCAGGATCCCGTCGGGCCGTCCGGTCGGTTCCCCGCTGGCGCCGGAGGAGGCCGAGTCGCTCTTCTCCGCCCTGCGCTCGCTGCACCGGGCCGGCATCGTCCACCGCGGGCTGCAGGCCGGGCACCTGGTGGCCGACGGGGAGTCGGTCGGTTTCGCCTCGCTGGAGCTGGCGGCGCCGGCCGCCACCTCGCTGGCCCGGCAGCTGGACCTGGCCCAGATGCTCACCACGGTCGCCCAGGCGTCGGACCCGGCCACGGCGGTGGGAGCCATGCGCCGCGGCTACGGGGATATGGACGAGGCCGCTGTGGCATCGGTGCTGCAGCCCCTGGCTCTGGCCCCGTGGGGCTGGTCGGCGATGCGGGCCGCCGGCCGCTGCCTGACAGACGTCCGCAAGCAGCTGGTCGAGCCGGGTGCGCGGGTGCCGGCGGTCCGGCTGGAGCGGTTCCGGTGGCGGACCGTCGTGTCGGTGGTGGCCCTGATGCTGGCCGCCTACGTGATCGTCGGCCAGCTGTCGTCGGTCAACCTGGTCGGCGCCCTCAGCCGGATGAGCCTCTGGTGGTTCGCCGTGGCCCTGGCCGCGTCGGCCGTCACCTACGTGGCGGCGGCGGCCAGCATCGAGGCGTTCGTGCCGCAGCGGCTGTCGCTCCTGCGGACGTCCCTGGTCCAGGTGGCCGCCGGCTTCGTGGGCGTGGCCATGCCCTCGTCCGTCGGGTACTTCGCCCTCAACGCCCGCTACCTGTCCCGCCAGCGGCTGGACCAGGCGTCGGTGGCCGCCGCCATCGCCCTGGCCCAGATCGCCAACGCCGCCACCACCATCGTGGTGGTCATCTCGCTCGCGCTCCTCACCGGTTCCGGTCTGAGCCCGGCCAGCATCCTGCCCGGCACCGACGTGCTGTTCGGGGTGGCTGCGGCGGCGGCCGTGCTGGCCTTGCTGACCGCCCTGCCGCAGACCCGGGCCCGGCTGGCCCGGTGGGTGCTGCCCCACGTCCGCCAGATCATCCCGCGCCTGGCCCAGGCCGTGGCCCAGCCTGGCCGGTTGGCCGCCAGCGTGGCTGCCAGCATCGTGCTCAACGCCGGCTACGTGGTGGCTTTCATGTCCTGCCTGGCTGCCATCGGGGCCCACGCCGCGCTGCTGCCGACGGCGATGGTGTTCCTGCTCGGCAACTTCGTGGGGGGAGCCGCCCCGACCCCCGGCGGGGTGGGCGGTGTGGAAGCCGCCCTGGCCGCCGGGCTGGCGACCATCGGGGTTCCGGCCCGGGAGGCCATACCGGCCGTGGTCGTGTTCCGCTTCGCGACCTTCTGGTTGCCCATCCCGGTCGGCTGGGTCTCCTACGTGGCCCTGCAGCGGCGAGGGGACCTCTGAGCCCAGCCCCGGCGCCCGGACCCGGGAGGCCGGGGAGACATTCGCCCAATGTTCACCTGCTGCTCGCGGGGCGGTCCCTTCCGCTTAAAAGTCCTTCTCTAGCTTCTGGCCCCGTCAGGTCGAGGCACGGCCGACGCCCGACTCCGGGGCTCACTGCGCCGGGGCAGACAGTGGACAGGGAGAGATCCGGTGCGATCCAGCGTTACGAGAAGGCGGTACCTCACGGCGGCGGCCATGGCCTCGCTCAGCGTCGCCGTGGCGGCCTGCGGAGGTAGCTCGTCCAAGTCGGCGGTATCGGCGGCGGCGGCCGCCCCGGCCCCGGGCCACACGGTGGACCTGACCGTGTGGACGGCCTTCAGCGGCTCGCTCGGAACCACCTTCGGCCATCTGGTGTCGCAGTTCAACGCCTCGCAGAGCCAGTACCACGTCACCGCGGTGTACAAGGGGTCCTACTCGCAGGTCCTGTCCGACACCATCGCCGCATTCAAGGCCCACGCCGCCCCCGACATCGCCCAGATCTTCGACGCCGGGACGGCCACCATCATGGACTCGGCCGGGTCCTACGTCCCGGTCCACCAGCTGATGTCGGAGTACAAGATCCCCTTCGCCACCAGCGATTTCATCGGAGGGGCGGCGAGCTACTACGAGACCAGCAGCGACCAGCTCGACTCGATGCCGTTCAACAGCTCCACCCCGGTCCTGTACTACAACAAGCAGGAACTGCAGGCCGCCGGCATCACCTCCGCTCCGACCACGTGGGGCCAGCTGGAGGCGGACGCCGCCACCCTGGCCGCCCACGGCCAGAAGTGCGCCCTGTCGTCGTCGGGGGCCTACGTCATGTGGACCGACATGGAGGAGTTCTCCACCTGGAACGGCTACCCGTACGCCACCGACCAGAACGGATACACCTCCGTCAAGGGAGTCAAGCTGAAGATCGACTCTGCCCCAATGGTCGCCCACCTGTCCCTGCTCGGGCGGCTGGCGTCCAAGGGTGAGTACATCTGGAACGGGGTCAACACCTCCACGGTGCCGCTCTTCACCAACGGCACCTGCGCCATGTACGAGCAGAGCTCGGCCAGCCTCAACACCATTCAGGCCGCGGCCAGGTTCCCCTTCGGCGTGGCCGAGCTGCCCGTCGACGCCGGGAACAGATCCGCTCCCCAGAACACCGTGGTCGGGGGCGCGTCTCTGTGGGTGATGAGCGGGGCCCCGGCGGTCCACTACCGGGGCGACGCCGAGTTCCTCAACTTCTTGAAGTCGCCGCAGTCGCAGGCGT
>JAKAXN010000387.1 GCA_021816565.1 Actinomycetes bacterium | reverse complement strand
CCGAGGCAGCCGAGCTGGTCGAGCGGGAAGCGGTCGGCCGCAACGTGCTCGACGGCCGCTGGACGTTCCAGGTCGTGGAGGAGTTCGAGGAGCTCTTCTACGACCCGCTGAGGGCGGTGGAGCGCCAGATCCGCGACGACCTGCTCGAGGGGCGCCGCCATGTCTTCGAGGCGGAGCTGAAGGAGAAGCGCCGCACGCCGGGCGCCCCGGGGCAGAAGCGCCGCCCCGCCGGACCCGACCACCCGCCGGCGACGGCATAGAGGCCGCCAGCCTCAACCTCCACTGACCGGGTCCGCTCCGGGGCCGGCCGATCAGAGATGCTGGCCGTGCTCGTGGGCCGCGTGGCTGGCCGGCTCCAGCTGGAAGGTGGAGTGCTCGACGTCGAAGTGCTCACCCAGGCAGGCCTGCAGGGCATCGAGGATCTGCGGGGCGTGCCCGGAGGCGAAGCAGTGGTCCTCCACCACCACGTGGGCCGACAGGGTCGGCAGATCGGACGTCAGGGTCCAGGCGTGGAGGTCGTGCACGCCGAGCACGTGCTCGACCCCGGCGATGTGGGCGCGCACGTCGGCCAGCGGGACGTTCTCGGGGGCGGCTTGAAGCAGGATGCGTCCGGCGTCGCGCAGGAGCCCCCACGCGGCGTGGGCCATGAGGCCGGCCACCAGCAGCGATGCCACGGCGTCCGCCCGGGACCAGCCGGTCACCACGATGACCAGGCCGGCCACCGCGGTGCCGATGAAGGCGTACAGGTCGGTGACGATGTGGGCGAACGCCCCCCTGACGTTGAGGCTGCTCCGGTTGGCCCGGGCCAGCACGGCGGTGGCGACCACGTTGACCGCGGCCCCGGCCAGGGCCACGCCGAGCACCACGGATCCCTCGACCCGGGGGGGGCTCACCAGCCGGCTCACCGCTTCCACCGCGATCACCGCCCCGATCACCGCCAGGGTGACGCCGTTGCCGGCGGCGGACAGGATCTCGGCCCGCTTCAGACCGTAGGTCCAGCGCCCGGCGGCCGGGCGGGCGGCCAGACGGGCGGCCCACACGCTGGCGCCGAGGGCCGCCACGTCGGTCAGCATGTGGCCGGCGTCGGCGAAGAGGGCCAGCGAACCCGAAGCGATGGCGGCGACCACCTCGCCGACCATGTAGGCGGAGATCAACGCCAGCGCCACCACCAGATAACGCACGTCGGCATCAGGGTCCACGCCGTGGGAGTGGCCGCCGGACCCGTGGCCGTGGCCGTGGCCGTGGCCGTAGTCGCCGTCGGGGCGGGGGCCGGGGTCGCTCTCCCGACGGCCGGCCGGGCCGGCCGGGCCGGCCGGGGGGCTGCCGCACAGGCCCGACCGGGCCGGAGGCACCGGGTGCTCCACCGAGGCCTCGGGTTCGCTCATCGTCGGCTCCGCCCGACGCAGCCTGCATCGCTCACCCGGCTGCGTCCCGGGCTGCGTCCCGGCACAGGGTGAGGCTTCTGCTTGTCCCCGGGCACCACCCAGGTATACCTTCACATCTGTGAATATGTCAACCAGCAAAGTCCCGGAGCCGGTGGTGGGGCTCGACGCCTGCGCGCTGCGCACGGTGGACGCCGAGCGGGTGGCCGCCACCCGCCAGCGGCTCATCGGCGCCGAGGCCGCAGCCGACCTGGCCGCCGTATTCCGCCTGCTGGGCGACGCCAAGCGGATCCGGATCCTCTTCGCCCTCCTCGAAGCCGGGGAGCTGTGCGTCTGCGATCTGGCCGCCACGACCGACGTCACCGAGACGGCGGTCTCGCAGACCATGCGGCTCCTGCGCACCGCCGGGATCGTCCGTCAGCGCCGGGCCGGCCGCACGGTCTTCTACCGCCTCGACGACGCCCATGTGCGCCTCCTGCTCGACCTGTCCCACCAGCACATCACCCACAACCGGTCCTGACGGTCGCCCCTGGGGCGGGGAGGACTTCCCGCCGACCGTCGAGGATATTTTATCTAGTCCACTTTAGAGAAAGAACTGGCCTCTGCTCCGGTGGCCCGATCGCCGCAGGGCCCCCGTCGGGATTTACCGTGGCGTCGGCCCCGCCATGGGTGCATACTCCTCAGCATGGCACGTTTGCGGCGGATCCTCGACGGGACGGGCCCCTTCAGCGGCCTGGCCATTGCCTGCTGGTTGGTGGGCCTGGTGTGGTTCTCCACCATCTTGATGAGCTCCAACGGCGTCAACTGGTGGTTGAACACCCACTCCGTCCGGGGCCGGGAGACCGATGGCCTGGTGTACTACTCGGTCGGCGGGGTGCACTACACCCTCAACGACCCCCAGTCGTTCCCGGGATCCAGACCCCGGACCGTTACGGCCTACTACCTGCCCTCGGATCCGGGGGACGCAACTCTGCACAACACCGCGACCCAGGTCCTCGACTGGGGGTTGACGGTTGGTCCCGGAGCACTGGGGCTGGGGCTCTTCGCCGCGGGCTTCGTGAAGCGGCGCGGACGGTCCAGGCGGCCGGAACTCGGGGAGCGGGCGGACTCCTTCGGGCACGGCATCCCAGCCGAGACCATCAGGGCCCTCATGCCGCCGAACCAGAATCTGGGGGCGTAGCTGCCTGGACGCGTCCGATCACCGTGACGGAGGGTCGGATCGCAATATCAGGTTGCCGCCCTCCGCACCGGATGCTCAGCGCAGGATCAGATGGACGTCACCGAACTCGTGCCACAGGTAACCCTCGGCGAGGGCCGCTTCGTAGGAACGCTCCAGCAGGGTCCGGCCGGCCACCGCTTCGAGCATCAGCAGGTGTGAGGCCTCGGGCTCGTGCCAGCCGGTCAGCAGGCCGTCGACCACCGCCACTCCCCGCTCGGGTGTGACCACCAGATCGGTCCAGCCGTCGTAGCCCCGCAGGCGCCCGGCGGCCGGGTCGAACGCGCTCTCCAGCGCCCGCACCGCAGTGGTGCCGACGGCCACCACCCGCCGACCGGCAGCCCTGGTCGCCTCCACGAGGGCGGCGGTGGCCGCCGGCACCCGGACTCTCTCGGGGTAGGGCAGCTCGTCGGCTTCGAGCGATGCCACGCCGGTATGGAGCACCACAGGCGCGACCGCCACCCCCTTGGCCACGAGGCGGGTGACGACATCGGGGGTGAAGGGGCGGCCGGCGCTGGGCATCTCGGCGCTGCCGGGTTCGGTCGCATACACGTTCTGATAGGCGTCGAGGGGCCAGGGGCGGGTGGCGTAGCTGTAGCGGATGGGGCGCCCGTGGACGGCCAGCCATGACAGCGCCCGTCCGGGCAGCTCCAGGCGGGCCACCCACAACCGGCCGCTGCTGCGGTAGGGATGCAGCAGCTGCATGCGGGCATCCTCCCCCGCCAGCCGCAGGCGGCCGGGCGGATCGCCGGCGCCGGGGGGCCACCTCAGGGTGGTGGTGCCGCTGGGCCAGCGGGGCTCCACCACCCAGCGGTCGCCCTGCAGCGCGGTCGACAGATGGACCACCAGGTCGCGGCCCGACACCGGGTCGGTGGCGTCCACGGCCGCCGGGAGCGTGCCGGAGGTGTTGATGACAACCAGGTCGCCCGGATCCAGGAACGACGCCAGCAGGGCGAAGGTGGAGTGGCGGATGCGGCCGCTACGCCGCTCGGCGACCATCATCCGCACGCCGTCGCGGGTGAGGCCACGTGCTTCGGGCGGAGTGCCGGCCTCGAGGTCGGCCGGCAGATCGAACGCCAGCCGGGCGGCCGACACCGCAGCGGGGATCATCGTCGGGCTCCTGACGGTGCCGTCAGCAGGTCGGCGGCCCGGTAGCGGCCGCTGGCCGGGCGGGTGGCCAACAGCGTCCCTACCGCCGGCGCGGCCTGCTCCGGGTGCGGCCGGTCGCTGATGTCCTGGCCGGGGTAGGCCCGCTGGTGCATGTCGGTGCGCATGTCGCCGGGATCGAGCCACCACACCCGCACCGCCTCACCGACCTCTTCGGCGAGCACGGCGCTCAGCTGCTCCAACGCCGCCTTCGTGGCCCCGTAGCCGCCCCAGCCCGGGTAGGGCTCCATGGCCGCGTCCGACGTGACGTTGACCACCGCCCCGCCCGACGCCCGCAGATGGGGAAGGCTCTCCTGCGCCAGGGCCAGCGGCGCGACCACGTTGGCCTCGAACAGAGCCCGCAACTCCGGCGGGCGCAGATCGGCCACGGCCGGAAGGGGGCTGGGGCCGAGGGCTCCGGCGTTGTTGATCAGAGCATCCAGGCGACCCGTGCGCCGGAGCGCCTCGCCGATCAGGCGTCGGCGGTGACCGGCGTCGGTCACGTCACCGGGCACGGCCACCGCCCCGATGGCCCGTGCCGCCACCTCCAGCGGTTCCCGCTCTCTTCCGTCCATGACCACCACCCAGCCGTCGGAGCACAGCCGGGCGGCCACCGCCCGGCCGTAGCCACGGGAGCCGCCGGTGACGATGGCCGTCCTCTCTGTCACTTGCCTTGTCATGGGGAGCACGGTAGAACTTAAAGTTAACTTCAGGTCAAGAGCTGAAATAGGATTTTTCCCGTGCTCACCATCGGAGAGGTGGCCGACCGGGCCAACGTGACGGCTTCGACCCTCAGGT
>JAKAXN010000021.1 GCA_021816565.1 Actinomycetes bacterium | reverse complement strand
TCTCGAGGACCAGACCCACCCGGGTGCGGCTCTTCTCCTGGATCAGGTGGTGATGGACCGCGCTCACCAGCAGCAGCGCCGGTATCGGCGCCAGGTCGGCCGACGCGTGGCGGTCCGAGAGGATGATGATCTTGGCCCCGTCGTCGATGGCCTGGCTCACCCGGGTGCAGATGTCGTCGAGCGAGCGGGCCATGGCTGCGCCCGGATCGGCGGCCCGGGCGTCGAAGAGCCCGTCGATGGCGAACGCCCGCCATCCCGGCTGGGTGCCGTCCTCGTTGATGTACATCAGCTTGGCCAGGTCCTCGTTGGTGATGACCGGCTGGGGCATGACGATCTGGTTGCAGCTCGCCGGCTCGGGGGCCAGCAGGTTGCGCTCCGGTCCGATGGTCCCCGACAGGGAGGTGACCAGCTCCTCGCGGATGGCGTCGAGCGGCGGGTTGGTCACCTGGGCGAACAGCTGCGAGAAGTAGTCGTAGAGCAGCCGGGACCGGTCGGACAGCACCGCGATGGGGGTGTCGGTGCCCATGGAGCCGATCGGCTCCATGCCCGTGCGGGCCATGGGGCCCACCAGGATCTTCAGATCCTCGGTGGTGTAACCGAACAGCCGCTGGTGGGTCACCACCGAGGCGTGCTGGGGGGTGAGGGTGAAGCGGGGAGGCAGGTCGTCGAAGTGGATCTGGTTCTCGGCCAGCCAGTCGGCGTAGGGATGCTCGGAGGCCAGACCGGACTTGATCTCCTCGTCGGCCACGATGCGGCCCTGGGAGGTGTCCACCAGGAACATGCGGCCCGGCTGCAGACGGCCCCGCTGGACCACCTTGGAGGCCGGGATGTCGAGCACCCCGACCTCGGATGCCATGACCACCAGGCCGTCGTCGGTGACCCAGTAGCGCGACGGGCGCAGGCCGTTGCGGTCGAGGACGGCCCCGATGACCGTCCCGTCGGTGAAGGCGATCGACGCCGGCCCGTCCCACGGCTCCATGACCGCGGCGTGGAACTGGTAGAAGGCCCGCCGGGCCGGGTCCATCGTGCGGTGGTTCTCCCACGCCTCGGGGATCATCATCAAAACGGCGTGGGGGAGGGACCGCCCGCCCAGGTGGAGCAGCTCCAGGACCTCGTCGAAGCTGGCCGAGTCGCTGGCGCCGGGGGTCACGACGGGGAAGATTCGCTCGATGTCACCGGGCAGCACGTCGCTTCGCAGCAGCGCCTCCCGGGCCCGCATCCAGTTGCGGTTGCCCTGGAGGGTGTTGATCTCCCCGTTGTGGGCGACGAAGCGGTACGGGTGGGCGAGAGGCCAGCTGGGGAACGTGTTGGTCGAGAACCGGCTGTGGACCAGTGACAGGGCGGTGTCGACCCGCTCGTCGTTGAGATCGGGGAAGAAGTGGCGGACCTGGGGGGCGGTGAGCATCCCCTTGTAGACGATGGTGCGGCCGGACAGGGAGGGGAAGTACACCCCCTCGACCTCGTGCTCGATGCGCTTGCGCAGGACGAACGCCCGCCGCTCGAGGTCGAGACCCTCGCAGTCTCCGGGGCCGCTGACGAACAGCTGGTGGAACGCCGGCATGGCTTCTTTGGCCATGGTGCCCAGGTCGGAGTCGTCGACCGGCAGTTCCCGCCAGCCGAGGAGGCTCATACCCTCCTCGTCGATGATCCGGGCGACGGCCCGGTCCCATCCCTCCGCCCGGGCCGGGATGAAGGCGATGCCGGTGGCGTAGCGCCCGGGGGCCGGCAGCTCGAAGCCGGCCACCTCCCGGTAGAACCGGTCGGGAACCTGGATGAGGATGCCGGCCCCGTCGCCGGTGTTGGCCTCCGCCCCCGACGCCCCCCGGTGCTCCAGGTTGCAGAGGCTGTCGAGGCCGAGCTGGACCATGCGGTGGGTGCGCCGACCGTGCATATCCACCACGAACGCCACGCCGCAGGCGTCGTGCTCGAAGTCGGGTCGGTACAGCCCGATGGGCGGATTCGGTGAAGCCAATTGGCGTCCTTCCGGGGGATCGGTGTTCTGGTCCTCGCGCGAAGGGACGACGCTGGCCCTTGCTGCGGCCTCCGATCATAGGCGATCACCGGGCCGGTCAGAAGTAGTTAAAAAATCCTCACATTTCGGGCAGGGGCCCCAACCGGGGCGGCGAAGTCATACGGGGCTTCAACAGCCGCCGGGCGGCGGCGCCAAGAAGGGACTTGTTCGAGGTGGTGACGCCGATCACTGCGACTGACGAGCGCGCGCTCGGGGCCGACGACGGGCTGATCCTGGTGTCGGGCGACGCCTCCGGTGCGCCTCCGGGTGACCGCAAGTACCGTCCCGACGTCGAGGGCCTGCGGGCGGTGGCGGTGGCGTTGGCCGTCCTCTACCACGCCGATCTTCTCCACATGCACGGCGGTTACGTCGGCGTAGATGTCTTTTTCGTCATCTCCGGTTTCGTCATCACCGGGATGCTCCTCCGGGAGCGGGCCACCACGGGCCGCACCGGGCTGGCCGACTTCTACGGCCGGCGGGCCCGACGGATCCTGCCGGCCTCGACGCTGGTGCTGGTGGCCACGGTCCTCATGTCCTACGCCTGGCTGGGCTTCCTGCGGGGCGACGCCATCGCCTCCGATGCCAAGGCCGCGGTGCTGTACGTGGCCAACTTCCACTTCATCGCCAACGGGACCAACTACATCAACTCGCAGCAGCCCCCCTCGCCCCTCCAGAACTACTGGTCGCTGGCCGTGGAGGAGCAGTTCTACCTGATCTTCCCGACGCTGTTCATCCTGGTCACGCGCGTCGGGCGGCGCTTCGACCTGAGGGCCCGAATGGCCATGGTGCTGACCGCCGCGGTGGGCGCCTCGCTGGCCTGGTCGGTGGTGCAGACCTCGTCCAACGCCACCGCCGCGTACTTCTCGCCGCTCACCCGGGCGTGGGAGCTGGGCCTCGGCGCCCTCATAGCCCTGGCCGGCCACCACCTGGTCCGCGTCCCCCGCAGGTGGGGGGCGGTCGCCAGCTGGCTCGGGCTGGGTGGGATCCTGGCCAGCGCCTTCGTCTACGGCAGCTCGACCCCGTACCCGGGATCGGCCGTCATCCTGCCCGTGGCCTGCACCGGCCTGGTCATCGCCGGGGGGACCGCGGCCGGCGGATCGGGAGCGGAGAGGCTGCTGGCGTGGTCCCCGGTCCGCCGGCTGGGCCAGCTGTCGTATCCGCTGTACCTGTGGAGTTGGCCGCTGCAGATGCTCTTCGCCCAGCACTACGCCCGCACCCTGTCGGCGGGTACCCGGGTCGGGATCATCATCCTGGCCCTGGTTCTGGCCGACGTCACCTACTCGCTCGTCGAGAACCCCATCCGCCACGCCCGGCTGCTGGTCCGTAACCGGTGGCTGAGCATCGCCACCGGCCTGGTTCTGACCGGATCCGCCTTCCTCGTCGTGGCGGTCGAGCGGAGCATGCACCCGTGACCCCCGTCGCCTCCAGTCCGAGAAAGGTCAGTCCGATCCCCTCGCCCCACCCCCCCCGTTCGACCCGCACCCGATCGGCGCGCACCCTGGGACCGGCCCTGGCGCTGGCCCTGGCCGCCGCCAGCGCGCTGAGCGCCTGCGGGTCCGGCTCCGGCAAATCCGCAGCTAGCACCCCGGCCGCCGCCACCCCTGCGGCGGCCGCAGTCCCGGCCGGCGCCGCCGGGGGAGCGTCCGCGGGCAGCGCCCCGCCCGCGGTACCCCTCCAGCAGGTCGAGCAGCTCGTCGCCGCCGCGCCGTCGATCAAGTCGGTGCCGGCCGGCGTGCGGCCCTCCATCGTGGACGCCCCGAAGGATTCCGAGTTCGGGATCCTCGGCAGCCACGGCTGCCTGCCGGTCTATTCGACCACCTCGATCGACCCCGCCCACTGCGTGTTCGGCGACCCGAACGGGGCCCACACCATCGTGCTGCTCGGCGACTCCCATTCGGCGATGTGGCTGCCCGCCCTCGATGCGGTCGGCCAGCGGATCGGCTGGAAGGTCATCGACTTCAACAAGGTGAGCTGCCCGGCTGCGGTGGCCACCGTGTATCTCAAGCAGCTGTCCCGGCCGTACCACGAGTGCGCCACGTGGATCAACTGGGTGATCTCCGAGGTGAACAACGTCTTGAAGCCCAGCATCTTCATGACCACCAGCGAGACCAACTACAAGATCGTCTCCGGCGGGTCCTACCAGGAGGGGCTGACCAGGCTGCTCCAGAGCATCACCGTGCCCGGCGTCAAGAAAGTGGTGCTGGGCGACATGCCCTACCTGGCCCAGGACGGCCCCGACTGCCTGGCCGCGCACATGAGCGACGTCCAGGCCTGCTCCCTGCCCGAGTCGGCCGCCATCAACTACGCCGGGCGGTCCGCCGAGATGGCCGCCGCGGCGGCGTCGGGCGCGGCCTACATCAACGTGGTGCCGTGGTTCTGCTCGTCGATCTGCACGGCCATCGTGGGCAACATGATCATCAACCAGGACGGCCAGCACATCACCCGCACCTACTCGCAGTTCCTGAGCGGGGCGCTCCAGTCGGCCCTCCAGCCGGAGGTTGCAGCCTCCTGAACACGGGGGTCCTGGCGGGGGGCGCCCGAGGGCGCTAATCTCACCAGTCCCGCCCGGGCGCTTGGCTCAGTTGGTTAGAGCGCAGCCTTCACACGGCTGAGGTCACAGGTTCGATTCCTGTAGCGCCCACTCCGGTAGTCGCCACCCGTCGGTCGAGGCCCAGGCCTCCCGATCCCCGGCCAGGCCTCCCGATCCCCAGGGACGCAGATTCCTCACCTGCGACCCCGTTTCACCGCCCCCGGGGACGGGTATCCACTGCCCGCTTGTTCGGAGGTGAGCAGCTCAAGTGTGTCGACATGCCCTCAACCGCTTCGTGTGCTCGCCCGAGGCAGCCCGCACCGGGCGCCGGTTCGTCGCCCAGGTCCTGGAGGAATGGGGGGTCGGCCCCGGCGACCCGGCCTCCGCCAGCCTGGACGACCTGATCCTTTTGTCGAGCGAGCTCCTGACCAACGCGGTGAAGGCCTGCTCGGGCGACATAGTCGTGGAGATCACCGCCCATCGCGACAGCATCGAGCTGGCGGTGGAGGACGACTCGCCGCTGGCCGCCGTCCTGCGCCGGCCCGACGATTCGGGAGGTCGCGGTCTGCACATCGTGGAGGCGCTGGCCACCAGTTGGGGCCAGCAGCCGGCCACCGCCGGCCACAAGCGGGTGTGGTGCCAGATGGCCGTCCCGGTCGGCTCGATCATCGGCGAGGGCTGCCTCCTCTAGGGCGGCCCGGGCGCCTCGAGCCGGCTGCTCAGGCGGCCCGGTCGGCGCCGGCGAGCATGTCCATCAGGCCCTCGGCCCAGCCCACGGCGTCGACGTAGAGCTGCTCGAGCACCAGGTGCTCCACGCCCGAGCGGGGCCGCTCCGGGGGGCGGCCGGCCTCCCAGTCCAGCACGTCGTCCAGGACCTCGCCGAGGCGGCCCCGCCGGTGGAGGAGGGCCTGCACCAGGTCCTCGGTGATGGCCAGCTTGGCCACGATGTCGGCCAGCGGGGCGCACAGCACCAGGTCGAGGGCCGAGACCAGACCGACCGTGAAGGCCGCGTCGGCCGGCGCGGCCCGGCCCGCGACGGCCACCAGTTCGGCCATGCGGGCCCTCGACATGGCCATGGTGATCTGTTCCGGCGCGCCCTGGTTGGCATCGGCGACGAGCATCAGGACCAGCCACCGGTACATCCATTCCCGGCCGAGCAGCACCGTCGCCTCCCGGACGGACTGCACCGGGCGGCGGAGACCCCCCGACGCGCCCAGGCTGGACACGTGCAGCAGCCGGTAGCTGAGCCCGGCATCGGCCTCGACCAGCTTCTGCAGGTCCGCGGCGCTGGTACGGGGGTCGTTGACCGCCTCGATCATCCGCAGCACGGTCAGGCGCCCCGGGGTGAGGGCGTCGGGCCGGGCCGACAGGGGGCGCGACAGCATCCGCCCCTCGAACATGTCGAACCCGGCGTGCTGGGCCATGGCCATACGGGCGGTGTCGTCCACCCCCACGGCCACCGGCCGGATGCCCGCGGCATGGGCCAGATCCAGCAGGCCGCGCAGCCCGAAACTCGGCAGGCCGAGGAAATCGACCAGCGCGAACGACGACAGCTCCAGCAGCGGGGAGTCCGCCGCGAACCCGTCGAGGCCGTCGAGCGCCACCAGGAATCCCCGGGCCGCCAGCCGCCGGTAACCGTCCACCACGTCGGGCTCGCCGGCCCGGGCCGGCCCCACCAGCAGGACGGTCCTCTCCGGCGGCAGGGGGAGGGTTTCCTCCCCGCTGACGAACCGGCGGGAGGGGGTCACGTAGATCAGCTTCCCGGCGCACAGCCGTTCCCAGCCGGGGCGACCGGCGTGGCGGCCGGCCAGCTCCTCGGTGAGCACCTCTGCTTCGTCGGCCCGGGCGGCGGGTCCGCCATCCTCGGCGGCTGGGCCCCACCGGGCCACGCCCGGCCGGTATCCGGCCACGATCAGGTCGACGCCGAACACCGGCCGGCGGCCGGCGATCACCGCAGCGGTCATCGCCTGCCTTGCGTGGAGACCATGGACCGTCCATCGGCCGCAGCCGGGGACCGCATGAGGCACCGGCGGCCTTTTCCGCCTTCGCCGACCTGCGCCGGACCCCGTGCCCCGGGCCCTCCTAGCCGACGGCCGGGTCGGCGGCGAAGCGGACCTCGGACACGGTCACGGCCTGCCCGCCGAGCACCACCCGGTCCCCGGCGCGGCGCATCCGCACCGTCCCACCCCGGGCCGACGCCTGGTAGCCGACCAGTTCGGCCCGGCCGGTCCGATCCCCCCAGTAGCAGGCGAGGGTGCAGTGGGCGGAGCCGGTCACGGGATCCTCGGGCACTCCGACCGCCGGGCAGAAGACCCGGCTGACGCAGTCCACGCCGGGGCGGTCCCCGGCGGCGGTCACGATCAGCCCCCGGCAGTCCAGGGACCGGATGGCCGCCATGTCCGCCTCGAAACCCCGCACCGCGGCGGCGTCGGGCAATTCGACCAGCAGGTCGAAGCGGCCCCTCGCCCAGGCGAGCGAGGGGACCGACGCCAGGCCGGGCGGGGCCTCCGCGGTGGCTGGTGGATCAGCCGGGAAGTCCATCTCGATCAGGCCCTCCCCGACGCGCCGGCAGGTGAGGACCCCGCTGCGGGTGTGGAACCGGCCGCCGCCGACCACGTGGGCGGAGGCCAGGGTGGCGTGGCCGCACAGGTCCACCTCCGCCTCCGGGGTGAACCACCGCAGGTCGTACTCGCCGTCGCCCCGGCCGACGACGAACGCCGTCTCCGAGAGGTTCATCTCGAGCGCCACTCTCTGCAGCCACCGGTCCGGGGGGAACCCGGGGAGCACCGCCACCGCGGCCGGGTTCCCGGCGAAGGGGCGGTCCGTGAACGCGTCCACGACCTGCAGGACCAGCCTCATGCCGCCAGCCTGGCCCCGATCCACCCGACCACGGTCCCGATGACCCGGTCCTTCTCCGGCTCGTTGAAGATCTCGTGCCACAGGCCCGGCCACAGGACCGCGGTCAGATCCTCGCTGGACACCCCCGCCACCAGGTCCCGCAGGGCCTGGGGGCTGACCAGGAGGTCGGCGCTGCCGTGCATCGCCAGGACCGGCAGCCGCAGCTCGGACAGGCGCTGCCTGACCTCCTCGACCTGGCCGGCGGCCTGCAGGAACCCCCGGGGCGGCGGGCCCAGGTACACCTCCGGGTCGTCCTTGTACGCCGCGACCACGGCGGGGTCACGCGACACCGCGTCGGCCAGGCCCAGATCCGGGATCTCCTCGGCCTCCGCCAGAGCGACCAGCTCCGGGGCGACGTGGACCAGCGCCCCGGAGAGGACCAGGCCGGCCAGGCGGTCCTGGTGCTGCTCGGCGTAGGCGGTGGCGATGAGCCCGCCCATGGAGTGACCGACCAGGAACAGGGGCCCGTCGGGGGCCTGCGAGCGCACCAGGTCCACGAACCGGTCGAGGTCGTCCACGGCCGCCCACACCGATTCGATGTTGGCCCGCTCTCCCAGCGACCGGCCGTGACCGCGGTGGTCGGGAGCCCAGACCGACAGCGAAGCGGCGTTGAGCGCGGCCGCCACGTGGGCGTAGCGCCCGCCGTGCTCGGCGAAGCCGTGGGCCAGGACCACCTGACCGGCGGGGTGGTCCACCGGCCAGGCCCGGTAGGCCAGCCGGTCGTCGGCGAAACGTCCTGATTGCATGTCGGCTCCTCCGGGATCGGGATAGGTCCCGGAGGCTAGCCACCGCCCGGTACCTTCAGCGGGTGCAGCGATGGACCTGGTACCTGGCCGGCACCGGCGCCGCGGCCGCCGTGGCCGCGGCCGTCGCCAGCCCCGGCGCGGCCCGATCGGCGGCGGCGCAGACCTGGCCGGCGTTCGTGATCGTGGCGGGCCTGCTGCTGGTGGGCCTGGTGGCCGCCGAGGACCGCCTCTTCGCGGCGGCCGGGCAGCGACTGGCCGGCGCCTGCAGCACCGGGGGGGTGCTCTTCGCCGGGATGGCCGGGCTGGTGATGGTGGTCACCGCCTTGATGAATCTGGACACCTCGGTGGCGTTCCTGACGCCCATCGCCGTCCACACCGGGTCGCGCCGGCGCGACGGCGCCGCCGTTCTGATACCGGCCTGCCTGCTGCTCTCCAACGCCGGGTCGCTGCTGCTGCCCGGCTCGAACCTGACCAACCTGATAGTGCTGGGCGGGGTGCACATGTCGGGAGGCACCTTCGCCGCCCACATGGCCCTGCCGTGGGCGGTAGCCGGCGTGGTGACCGCCGGGGTGGTGGCCTGGTTCGGCCGGGCGTCGCTGCGGCTCCGGGTGTCCGCCGGCGGGGTGGCGGAGACGCCGGTGATGGGACTGGGCCTGATCGCCATCGCCGGCGCCGTCGTGCTGATCCTCACCCTCTCCGACCCGGCGCCGGAGGTGGCGGCGGTCGGGGTGGCCGCGGCCGCCGTCCGGCTGCTCCAGGGCCGCACGTCCCTCGGAGCGGCCCGCCAGGTCCTGGGGCTGCCGGTCCTGGTCGGGCTGTTCGGCCTGGCCGTCGCCCTCGGCGCCCTGGGCCGGGACTGGACGGTCCCGGCCCAGGCGCTGCACCACCTGGGTCCGTGGGCCACCGCCGGGGTCGGGGGGCTCTCGACGGTGGTGATCAACAACCTGCCGGCCGCCTCGCTCCTCTCGGCCCGCCCCCCGGCCCACCCGCTGTCCCTGCTGATCGGGCTGGACCTGGGACCGAACCTGTTCGTGTCCGGTTCGCTGGCGTGGGTGCTGTGGTACAACGCGGCCCGGATCTCGGGGGCCCGGCCCGATGTGCGCCGCACGGTGCGCATGGGCCTGGTGGCGGCCCCGGTGTCGATGGCTGCGGCCGTCGCCGCCCTGCTGCTCGCCGGCCACATCAGCTGAGCGTCCGCCGGGCCGCGGCGGCCATGGTGCAGGATCTGGGTAATGGACCGAGCCACCGCCGCGGAGATGGACCGGGTGGACCCGCTGGCCCCGTTCCGGCGCCGCTTCGACATCGACGACGCCGGGCCGGTCTACATGGACGGCAACTCCCTCGGCCGGCCACCCCGGGCGGTGGCGGACGCGCTGCGGGCCGGGGTGGAGGAGTGGGCCCAGAGCCTGGTGGGCGGTTGGGAGTCGTGGATCGACCTGCCGGCCGCGGTGGGGGACCGGTTGGCCCCGCTGCTCGGCGCCGGGACCGGCCAGGTCCTGGTGTGCGACAGCACCACCGTCAACCTGTACAAGCTGGCGGCCGCAGCCCTGGCCGCCCGGCCCGGACGCCAAGTCATCGTCGGCGACGGCGCCGACTTCCCCACCGACCGTTACGTCCTGGAGGGCCTGGCGGCCGCCACCGGCCGCCGCCTGGTGCTCGTGGCCGGGGGCGAGGCCGGCGACGAGGACGTCGACGCCCGCCGGCGGGCCATCGAGGCGGCCATCGACGACCGCTGCGCCCTGGTGTGCCTGTCGCACGTCAACTTCCGCTCCGGAGCCCGGCTGGACGGGGCCGCCCTCACCGCCGCCGCCCACGAGAAGGGCGCCCTGGTGCTGTGGGACCTGGCCCACAGCGCCGGGTCCGTGCCGGTCGATCTGGACCGCTGGGGCGCCGACCTGGCGGTCGGGTGCACCTACAAGTACCTCAACGCCGGCCCCGGGGCCCCCGGCTTCCTCTACGTCAACCGGAGCCTCCAGGACCGGCTCCGCCAGCCGATCTGGGGATGGTTCGGTCGGGCCCGGCAGTTCGAGATGGCCGCCGGCTACGAACCGGCGGCCGGGGCCGCGTCGTTCCTCACCGGCACCCCGCCGGTGCTGGGGTTGCTCGCCGTGGATGCTTCGGTGGCGCTCATGACCGAGGCCGGAGTCGACCGACTGTGGGACAAGTCGCAGAAGCTCACGGCCATCCTGGTGGAACTGGTGGAGGAACGGCTGGTCCCGCTCGGAGCCCGCCTGGCCAGTCCCCGCCGACCCGGGCAACGGGGCGCCCACGTGTCGGTCGCCCACCCCCTGGCGTGGCCTTGGTGCCGGACGCTCATAGACCGCGGCCTGGTGGTCCCGGACTTCCGGCCCCCGGACGTGATCCGGCTGGGGCCGGCCCCCCTCTACACCCGCTACACCGACTGCTTCGACGCGGTGGAGCGGATGGCCACGACCATGGCTGCGGGCCTCGACCCGGTGCCCGACGACCCCCGGGTCACCTGAACGGGGGCATCGGCGGCGGGGAGGCAGGCGGGTGCCCGGGCGGTCAGTACTCGATGCCCTTCTTGGCCTTGATCCCCTGGTCGTAGGCGTGCTTGATCTTGCGCATCTCGGTGGCCGTGTCGGCCACCTCGATCAGCTCCGGGGCGGCGTCACGCCCGGTGAGCACCACGTTGGTCCGGGGCGCCCGGTTCCGGATGCCCTCCGCCACATCGGCCGCCGGCACCCAGCCGTATTTCACCGCGTAGGTGATCTCGTCGAGGATCAGCAGGTCGTAGTCACCCGACGCCAGCTTGGCGGAGGCCACCTCCCAGGCGTGGCGGCCCCGGGCCGCGGTCTCGTCGAGATCGGTGGACTCC
Organism: Actinomycetes bacterium; assembly: GCA_021816565.1. Next base: position 12,856 of record JAKAXN010000021.1, on the reverse strand, counting down.
CAGGTGAAGCCGTCGCCGAGGGTGTGCCACTCGATCCCCAGGTGGTCGGCCAGCTTCCGCTCCCCGGTCTTCCACTTCCCCCCTTTGACGAACTGCACCACTCCCACCCTCCAGCCGCGGGCCCAGCCCCGCGACATCACCCCGAAGGCGGCCGAGGATTTCCCTTTGCCCTCCCCGGTGTTCAGAACGACCACTGACTCAGCTCGTGCCACGCCTGCCAGCATGACATCCGCCCGGCGGCAACGACTACGCTCCGGCTGCGTAGAGCAGGGAACCCGGTGCGAATCCGGGGCTGTCCCGCAACTGTGACCGGGGAGCGACCCCCCACCGGATGGCCACGGCCCGACTGGGCGGGAAGGCCGGGGGGAAGTGGATCCGGGAGCCAGGAGACCTGCCTGCCGGGAGGACGCGAGGACGTGAGCTTGACAGTCGAGAACAGATGATCACCCTGGTGCTGGGCGGGGCGCGCAGCGGCAAGTCCGCGTTCGCGGAGCGCCTGGCCGGGGCCACCGGCCGGCCGGTCGTGTACCTGGCCACCGCCGTGGTCGGCACCGACGCCGACTTCGCGGAGCGGGTACGCCTGCACCGGGAGCGGCGCCCCGCCGGATGGACCACCGTGGAGACCGGGCCCGACCTGGTCGGGGCCCTCGAAGCGACCGCCCTGCCCGCCGAGTCGGCCGTGCTGGTCGACTCCCTCGGCACGTGGGTGGCGTCGCACCCGGACTTCGCTCCCGACGCGGCCGCCCTGTGCCGGGCCCTGCAGGCCCGCCGCGGACCGGCGGTGGTCGTCTCGGAGGAGGTCGGCCTGGGGGTGCATCCCTCCACCGAGGTGGGCGGCCGGTTCCGCGACGCCCTGGGCCGGGTCAACCAGGTGGTGGCCGCGGCCGCCGACCGGGCCTACCTGGTGGTGGCCGGCCGGGCGCTGTCGCTCGACTCCGGGCCGGGCCCGGACCGCTGACGTGCGCTCCGCCCTGTCATTCCTGACCGTCCTGGGCCGCCCGGCCCGGCCCGGCCCGGCGACGCTCGACTGGTTCCCGCCGGTGGGCGCCGCCGTGGGCGCCCTGCTCGGCGGTGTGTGGTGGCTGGCCGCCCGGGCCTGGCCGCCGGCGGTCGCCGCAGCCATCGTGGTGGCGGCCGATCTGGCCGTCACCGGGCTGCTGCACCTCGACGGTCTGGTCGACAGCGCCGACGGGCTGCTGCCCCCTCTGGAGCGGGCCCGTCGCCTCGCCGTGATGTCCGCCCCGGACGCCGGGGCGTTCGGCGTGGGCACGGCAGTTGCGGTGCTGCTGCTGCGCTGGGCCGCCCTGTCGGCCCTGCGTCCCGGTGTGGCCCTGCTGGCCGGTCTGTGGTGCCTGTCGCGCACCGCCATGGCCGCGGTCGCCCGGACCCGGACCTACGCCCGGGCGGAGGGCGGCCTGGCATCGATGTTCGCCGGCCCGACCCGCTGGCCGGTGCTGCTGGCCGGGGGGGCCGCGGCGTTCGGCCTGGGGGCCGCGTGGCGGGTTCCGGCCGGCCTGGCGGCGGTGGGCGCGGCGCTGGCCGGCGCGGCGGCGGTGGTGCTCCTGGCCGAGCGGCGCATCGGTGGTTACACCGGCGACGTCCTCGGAGCCATGGCCGTGGTGGCCGAGACGGCCGGGCTGCTGGTGGCGGCGGCCCGGTGGTGAGCGGGACCTGGGCCCGGCGGGTCGGCCCGCTGGCCGGAGCGGTCCTCGCCGACCTGGCCCTCGGGGACCCGCCCGACGCCTGGCACCCGGTGGCGTGGTTCGGCCGGTCCATGACCGCAGCGGAGCGGGCCTGGTGGTCCGACCGCCGGCTCAACGGGGCGCTCCACGCGGCCGTCGGGGCCGGCGGGGCAGCACTCGTGGGGCGGGCCTTGGGCGCCGGCGGTCCCCGGCGACGGGCCCTGGCCCTGGCGGCGTCGGCCTACGTGGCGGTGGCCGGAAGGGGCCTGGTCACCGCCGCGACCGGGGTGGCGGCCGCTCTGGAAGCCGGCGACCTGGACCGGGCCCGGAACCGGCTGCGCAGTCTGGTCGGGCGCACCACCGACGATCTCGACGAGGCCGGGATCGTCCGGGCCACCGTCGAGTCCGTGGCGGAGAACACCGTCGACGCGGTCACCGCCCCGCTGCTGTGGGCCCTGGCCGGCGGGGCTCCGGGGATCCTGGCGTACCGGGCGGTCAACACCCTCGACGCCATGGTCGGGCACCGCAGCCCCCGCTACGCCCGCTTCGGCTGGGCCAGCGCCCGGGCCGACGACGTGGCCAACTGGGTGCCCGCCCGCGTCACCGCCGCCCTGGTCGCGGCCCTCCGACCGGCGCAGGCGGCCGCCGTCTGGGACGCCGTGCGCCACCAGGCGCCGGAGCACCCGTCGCCGAACGCCGGGGTGGCCGAGGCCGCGTTCGCCGCGGCCCTGGGGGTGCGGCTGGGCGGGACCAACGACTACGGCGGGAGGATCGAGCACCGGCCGCTCCTCGGCCGGGGCCGCCCTCCGGTCCGCGCCGACATCGTCCGGGCGTGCCGGCTGAGCCGGCAGGTGGGCATCGCTCTGCTGGCCGTGCCGGCGGCCGGTTCAGCCCTGCGGGGCCGGGCGTGGTGAGCATCCCCGCCCCGGGCGACCACGGTGGGGACGGGTCCCGCCTGGCTGACGCTCTCGGGGTGGACGTGTCGGAGGTGCTGGACCTGTCGGCCAGCCTCAACCCGGTGGCCCCCGACCCGGCACCGGTCGTGGCCGCCCACCTGGAGGCGCTGCGCCGGTACCCCGACCCGCGGCCGGCGGTCGACACGCTGGCCCGGTGCATGGGCGTGGACCCCGACCTGCTGGTCCTGACCAACGGGGGATCGGAGGCCATCTCCCTCGTGGCGGCCGAGCGGCCGGTGGGCCGGGTCGACGAACCGGAGTTCTCCCTCTACCGGCGGCACCTGGGCCGCCTCGATGCCACCGGGCCCCGCTGGCGGTCCAACCCGCACAACCCGACCGGGAACCTGGCCGGACCCGGCGAGCGGGCCGAGGTGTGGGACGAGGCGTTCTGGCCCCTGGCCACCGGGTCCTGGACCCGGGGGGACTGGAGGAGTGGCAGCATCGTGCTCGGGTCACTGACCAAGCTCCTGGCCTGCCCGGGGCTGCGCCTCGGATACGTCTTGTGCCCCGATCCCGACCTGGCCCGCCGCCTCAGGAGGCGCCAGCCCCGCTGGTCGGTCAACGGTCCGGCCGTCGCCGCCCTGACCGACCTGCTGGCCCCCGTCGACCTGCCGGCCTGGGCCGAGGCGGTGGCCGGGCTGCGCCGAGACCTGGTGGCCGTCCTGCGCCGGGCCGGCCTGGAGCCGCGGCCCTCCGACGCCAACTGGGTGCTGGTGGCGGCCCCGGGGCTGCGGGACCGACTGGCCTCCCGGGCGGTGTGCGTGCGGGACTGCTCCTCGTTCGGCCTGCCCGGGACCGTCCGCATCGCCGTCCCCGACCGGGACGGCCTGGCCCGGCTGGCGGCCGCCCTGTGAGCGGGAGGGGCCGCCGGTGAGCCGGTCGGGGCTGTTCGTCGCCGGGACCGGCAGCGACGCCGGCAAGTCCACCGTGGTGGCCGGACTGTGCCGGCTCCTGGCCCGGCGGGGCCTGAAGGTGGCCCCGTTCAAGGCCCAGAACATGGCCCTCAACTCGGCGGTCACCGCGACCGGCCACGAGATCGGCCGGGCCCAGGCCGCCCAGGCGGCCGCCGCCCGGGCCGAGCCGGAGGTGGCCATGAACCCGGTCCTCCTGAAGCCGACCGGGATCCGCACCAGCCAGGTCGTGGTAAACGGCCGGCCCTGGGCGGTCCTCGACGCCGCCGCCTACCAGGAGGCCAAGGCACAGCTGTGGCCGCTCGTGCTCGAGCAGCTCGAGGATCTGCGGTCCCGCTACGACGTGGTGATCTGCGAGGGTGCCGGATCGCCGGCGGAGATCAACCTTCTGCACCACGACATCACCAACCTGCGCGTGGCGGAGGCGGCCCGGTTCCCGGCCCTGCTGGTCGGTGACATCGACCGGGGCGGGGTGTTCGCGTCGCTGTTCGGTACCGTCGCCCTGCTGCCCCCGGAGCTGGCCGGCCTGATCCGGGGTTTCGTCATAAACAAGTTCCGGGGGGACCCGTCCCTCCTCGACCGCGGGCTGGCCGAGCTGCAGCGGCGCACCGGGGTGCCGACGCTCGGGGTGCTGCCGTGGATGGACGGGCCGGGCATCGACGCCGAGGACTCGCTCGCCCTGGACCGGGGCTGGGCCCCTCCACCGTCGGGGGCGGGGGGCGACGGTCTGGACGTGGCGGTGCTGCGGTTCCCCCGGATCTCCAACTTCACCGACTTCGACGCCCTTTCCCTCGAGCCCGGGGTGCGGGTCCGCCTGGTGTCCTCGCCATCGGCTCTCGGGCGGCCCCATCTGGTGGTCCTGCCCGGTTCCAAGGCCACCGTGTCGGACCTGGCGTGGCTCGGCGACAGCGGCCTGGCCGGGGGGATCGCCGGGCTGGACCGCTCGACCACCGTGCTCGGCATCTGCGGGGGATACCAGATGATGGGCCGGGAGATCCGCGACGAGGTGGAGTCCCCGGCCCCCGTGACGGTCGCCGGTCTCGGGCTGCTGCCGGTGTCCACCCGCTTCGAACCCGACAAGGTGACCCGCCGGGTGGGCGGGCGGGCGCTCGGCCACGACGTGACCGGCTACGAGATCCACCACGGCCGCACCCCGCCGAGCGGGGCCTGGATCGAAACCGAACACGGCCCGGAGGGCAGCGCCGCGGCCGGCGGATCGGTGTTGGGGACCAGCATCCACGGCCTCTTCGAGTCCGACGCGTTCCGCCGGGCGTTCCTCGCAGGGGTGGCGGAGCGGGCCGGCGTGAGCTGGGAGCCGGGCCCGCCGGTGTCGTTCGACGGGGCCCGCCAGGCCCGCATCGACCGCATCGCCGACGCCATCGGCGAACACCTCGACATGGGGGCCATCGACGAGCTACTGGAGGCGGGAGCGCCATGATCCTGTACCTGACCAACGCGCCGAGCGAGATCCTCGCTCTGCGGTCCATCGTCGAATCGCTGCCCGCCGGCTTCCCGGCCGTCCGGGCCGACGACCCCGGCCGGCTGTCCGGTCCGCCCGACCTGGCCGGCGCGGAGGTGGTCATGGTGCGGCTGCTGGGCGGCGCCAACGCCTGGAGGGAGCCGTTCGAGGCGCTCCGCCGGCGCTGCGCCGCCGGCGGGATACCGCTGCTGGCCTTCGGCGGTGAGGCCGCCCCCGACGCCGAGCTGACCGCGTCCTCCACCGTCCCCAGCGCCACCGTCGCCCAGGCCTTCGAGTACCTGGTCCACGGGGGCCTGGCCAACCTGGAGCAGATGCTGCGGTTCGTCTCCGACACGGTCACCATGACCGGGTTCGGCTTCGATCCGCCGGCCCCGGTCCCGACCACCGGGGTGTACCACCGCAGCGCCGGCGACGGCGGCCCGCTGGTGGCCGTCCTGTTCTACCGGGCCCACCTGATCGCCGGGAACACCGTGTTCGTGGAGGACCTGTGCCGGGCGGTGGAACGGCGCGGAGCCCGGGCGGTGGCCGTGTGGGCGTACTCGCTGCGGCCCGGCCCCGACGGCCGGGTGGAGGCCCTCGACGTACTGCGCGAGCTCGAGCCGGCGGCCGTCGTGACCACCGTGCTGGTGTCGGGCTCGTCGGCCGACGACGGCCTGGCGTGGGACGCGTCGGCCATCGGCGCCCTGGGCGTGCCGGTCCTGCAGGCGGTCACCGCCACCGGCTCGCGGGCGGAGTGGGAGGCCTCCGATGCCGGGCTGTCACCCATGGACGTGGCCATGCGGGTGGCCATCCCCGAGTTCGACGGGCGGATCGTCTCGGTACCGTTCTCCTTCACCGAGGAGGTGGACGACGGCGACGCCCTCGGAACCCCCGTCACGGCCTACCGGACGGTGGACGACCGGCTGGAGCGGGTGGCCGGCACCGCCGTGCGGCTGGCCGGTCTGCGCCAGGTCCCGCCGGGGGAGCGCCGGGTGGCGGTGGTCCTGTCGGCCTATCCGACCAGGCGCAGCCGGATCGGCAACGCCGTCGCCCTCGACACCCCGGCCTCGGTGGTGGAACTGCTGAAAGCCATGGCGGGCGCCGGCTACCGGGTGGACCGCATCCCGGCCTCCGGCGACGAGCTGATGGCCGAGCTGATCGACAGCTTCTCCTACGACCACGAGGCCCTCACCGACGAGCAGCTCCGCCGGGCCCCGGGCCGGTGGTCGGAGGAGGAGTACCGCCGCTGGTGGGCGACGGTGCCCGGGCCGGCCCGGGCCGCGCTGGAGGAGGCGTGGGGACCGGCCCCCGGGCGGGTGTACCGGGATCCGGCCGGCGGGGACCTGGTGTTCGCCGGCCTGGACCTCGGTGGGGTACTGGTCACGGTGCAGCCCCCGCGGGGTTTCGGGGAGAACCCGGTGGCGGTCTACCACTCGCCGGATCTTCCGCCGACGCACCACTACCTGGGCTTCTACCGCTGGCTGGACCGGGGATGGGGGGCCCACGCCATCGTCCATGTGGGCAAGCACGGCACCCTCGAGTGGCTGCCGGGCAAGGGCGTGGGCCTGTCGGGCGGGTGCTGGCCGGACGTGGCGCTGGGGGACGTCCCACTGGTGTACCCGTTCGTGGTGAACGACCCGGGGGAGGGGACCCAGGCCAAGCGGCGGGCCCACGCCACCATCGTGGACCACCTGCTGCCGCCGATGACCCGGGCTGACACCTACGACGACATCGCCCGGCTGGAGCAGCTGCTCGACGAGTACGCCCAGGTGGCTTCCCTGGACCCGTCGAAGCTGCCGGCGATCAGGAAAAAGGTGTGGGAGCTCCTGGTGTCGGCCCAGCTCCACACCGACATCGGCGTGCTCGACGCGCCCGACGGCGACGCCTTCGACGAGCTGATCAACCACGTCGACGGGTACCTGTGCGAGCTGAAGGACGCCCAGATCCGCGGCGGCCTGCACACCCTGGGCCGGGTCCCGGCCGGAGACGAGCGCCTGGACCTCCTGCTGGCCCTGACCCGCCTGCCGCAGGCGTCGGTGCCGTCGCTGCGCCAGGCGGTGGCCGAGCGGATCGGGGCCGGGCTGGATGACCGCCACGGGGTGGACCGGGTGGAGGCCGAGTGCCGGGCCCTGCTGGAGGGTACGGCCACGCCCGGCTCGCCGGCCGAGCGCACGGTCCTGGAGTGGGTGACCGCCACGGCCGGGCCGGCCCTCGACGCCACCGGCGCGGAGATCGCCGCCGTGCTCGACGCCCTGGACGGCCGCTGGGTGCCTCCCGGCCCGAGCGGGGCCCCCACCCGGGGCATGGCCCACGTGCTGCCCACCGGCCGGAACTTCTACTCGGTGGACCCGAAGGCCCTGCCCTCCCCGCTGGCCTGGGAGGTGGGCACCGCCCTGGCCGACCGGCTGCTGGAACGGCACCTGCAGGAGGAGGGCCGCTACCCGGAGAGCGTGGGGCTGGTGGTCTGGGGCACCGCGGCCATGCGCACCGGAGGCGACGACGTGGCCGAGGCCCTGGCCCTGCTGGGGGTGCGACCGGTCTGGTCGCCCGAGTCGGGCCGGGTCACCGGGGTGGAGCTGATCCCCGACGGGGAGCTGGGGCGGCCCCGCATCGACGTGGTGCTGCGCATATCGGGGTTCTTCCGGGACGCCTTCCCCCACCTGATAGGCCTGCTCGACGACGCGGTGGCCCTGGCCGGCTTCGCCGACGGCGACCCGCGCATCTTCGGGGCCAAGCCGGGCGCCTACGGGTCGGGCATCCTGCCGCTGCTGGAGAGCCGCAACTGGCGCAGCGACGAGGACCTGGCCGAGGTGTATACGGCCTGGAGCGGCTACGGGTACAGCCGGGCGGCCATGGGGGTGCCGGCCGCCGATGCCATGAAACGCCGCTTCGCCCGCATAGAGGTGGCGGTGAAGAACCAGGACAACCGGGAGCACGACATCTTCGACTCCGACGACTACCTGCAGGACCACGGCGGGATGATCGCCACCATCCGGGCCCTGTCGGGTCGCGATCCCAAGGCGGTGTTCGGTGATTCCGCCAACCCGGCCGCCCCCCGGGTGCGCAGCCTGTCGGAGGAGGCGGCCCGGGTGGTGCGCACCCGGGTGCTCAACCCGAAGTGGATCTCGGCCATGACCCGCCACGGCTACAAGGGGGCCTTCGAGCTGGCCGCCACCGTGGACTACCTCTACGGCTACGACGCCACCGCCCACGTGGTGCAGGACTGGATGTACGAGAAGGTGACCGAGTCCTACGTGGCCGACCCGGCGGTCCGGAAGTTCCTCGAGGCGTCCAACCCGTGGGCTCTGCGGGCCATGGCCGAGCGGCTGCTGGAGGCATCGGAACGGGGCCTGTGGGACGCATCGGAGCAGGCCCTGCAGACGCTGCGGTCGGCGGTCCTCGAGTCCGAGGGCTGGGAGGAGGGCCGGTGAGCACCGACCTGCTCCCGTTCTCGGCGGTCGTCGGCCAGGACGAGGCCAAGCTGGCCCTTCTGCTCAACGCCTGCGACCCGCGCATCGGCGGGGTCCTCCTGCGCGGCGACAAGGGCTCGGCCAAGACCACGCTGGCGCGCGGCCTGGCCCGCCTGCTGCCCGGCGACGCCCCCTTCGTGGAGCTGCCCATAGGGGCCACCGAGGACCGGTTGGTGGGCACGCTGGACCTGGCCGCGGCGCTCACCGGCGGGCACAAGCGGTTCGACCCGGGCCTGCTCCACGCGGCCCACGGCGGGGTGCTCTACGTCGACGAGATCAACCTGCTGCCGGACCACCTGGTGGACGTCCTTCTCGACGTGGCCGCCAGCGGGGTCAACCGCGTCGAGCGCGAGGGCGTCTCCCACTCCCACCCGAGCCGGTTCCTCCTGGTCGGCTCCATGAACCCCGAGGAGGGGGACCTGCGCCCCCAGCTCCTCGATCGCTTCGGCCTGGCGGTGGACGTGCGCACCCCCTCCGACCCCGACACCCGGGTCGCCGCCCTGCGGCGGCGGCTGGCTTTCGACGCCGATCCGGCCGCGGTGGGCACGCAGTTCGGGCCGCTCGACGGGGATCTCGCCGCCCGCCTGGCCGCCACCCGCCCCGGCCGGGTCGGCGACGACCTGATCGCCGCGGTGGCCGGGCTGTGCGCGGCGGTCGGGGCGGAGGGGCTGCGGGCGGACCTGACCATCTGCCGGGCGGCCGCCGCCCTGGCCGGGTGGGAGGGCCGCGATGAGGCCGGCCCCGACGACGTGCGCCGGGTCGCCCCCCTGGCCCTGGCCCACCGGGCCCGCCGGGACCCGCTCGACCCGGCCGGGCTCGACGCCCCCCGGCTCGACCAGGCCCTCGACGAGGCCCTGGGTGGAGAAGGTCGGGACGGCGCATCGGAGGAGACCGTCGCCGCGCCGGCCCCGGCCTCCGCCCCGGCGGTGACGGCCGACCCGGAGCGGGGCTACCACTCGGAGGTGAGCGGGCGACGCAGCGACGCCCTCGGACCACGGGGCCGCGTCGTGGGGGACCGCCCGCCGGACGGCGCGGTGACCTCGGTGGCCGTGTCGGCGACCGTCCGGCAGGCCGCTCTGCGCCACGGGGAGCGACCCGGTCCGGTGTCGGTGGAGGCCTCGGACGTGCGCCAGGCGGTCCGCCAGCACCGGACCGCCAACCTGATCGTCGTGGCCGTGGACGCCTCCGGGTCCATGGGCGCCCGCCAGCGGATGGAGACGGCCAAGGGAGCGGTGCTGGCGCTGCTGCGCGATGCCTACCAGCGGCGCGACCTGGTGTCGCTGGTGTCGTTTCGGGGCGACGGCGCCGAGGTGCTGCTCCGCCCCACCAGCAGCGTGGAGGTGGCCCGGTCCCGGCTGACCGAGCTTCCGACCGGGGGCCGCACCCCGCTGGCCGCCGGTCTGCGGGCCGCTCTCGAGGTGGCCACCGGGACCGGGCGGTCCGGATCCCACCGGCCGTTGCTGGTGGTCATCACCGACGCCCGGGCCACCACCGGCGACCCGGGCCGGGACCCGGTCGAATCGGCGTCCGCCGCGGCCGAGCAGATCCGCCGCTCGGGTGTCACCTCGGTGGTCATCGACGTGGAGCCGGCCGGTGCGCCGGGCGCCCCCCGGCTGGGTCTGGCCGCCGGCCTGGCCCGGGCCATGGGCGGGTCCCACGTACCGCTCGACGAGCTGTCGGTGGCCGCCGTGGAGGGACTCATCCGCCGGACAGCCGACCGGCCCGCGGGATAGGGTCATCCGATGCGCCTCCTGATGGTCGCCCCGCCCGGGGCGGGAAAGGGGACCCAGGCCACCCAGCTGGCCGCCCACTACGGAATCGCCCATCTCTCGAGCGGCGACCTGTTCCGCCGGGAGGTCCAGGCCGGTACGCCCATCGGCGAGGAGGCCGCCGCCTACCTGTCTCGGGGCGACCTGGTCCCGGACCGGCTGGTGCTGGAGATGCTCGCCGGGCCCATCCTGGAGGCCGCCGCCGGGGGCGGCTACGTCCTCGACGGCTTCCCCCGGACCCTGGCCCAGGCCGAGGAGGCCTACCGGGTGGCCCAGCAGGTGTCGGGGGTGGAGCTCCAGGCGGTGGTGCACCTGCAGGTCGGCCGCGACGAGCTGCGGCGCCGGCTGCTGGCCCGGGCCCGCAGCCAGGGCCGCGGCGACGACACCGAGTCGGTCATCGGCCACCGGCTGGACGTGTACGACTCGGAGACGGCCCCGATGCTGGAGTTCTACGCCGGTCGCGGCCTGGTGGTCGACGTCGACGGGGAGCGGCCGGTACCGGAGGTGTTCGAAGCCATCGTCGGCGCCGTCGACGCCCTGCGGGCCGGCCTGGCCTGAGCCGGCCGCACCTCCGGGGCCCCGGCGACCCGGTCCTTCAGCGGGGCCCGGCCGGACCCTCCGAGACCACCGTGGCGCCCGACACCACCACCTTCCACGGGGCCGGGCCGGCGGCGTAGGCGAACCAGGCGTCGCTCGACATCACGACCGTCACCCCCGGGGGGGCCAGCTCCGCCACCTTGCGCCGGCTCTCGGCCGAGGGGTCGGGGGTCACCACCACCAACCCGGCTGCCGGGAGGGTCGACCACACCGGCTGGCACGGCTTGCAGGAGGACGTGAGGAAATAGACCGTGCGCCCCTCGGGGTCCACCGACACCGGCTCTCCGGTCGGGCTCACGCCGGTGATGGGAGGAGCCGGCTGTCCGAGCCGGGAAGGCCGGGCCGGGCGACGGGCTTTACGCAGGACCACGGGCGCAACCTATCCTGCGACGATGCAAATCGGGGTTATCGGAGGAACCGGGCCGGCCGGGCAGGCGGTCGCCGTGCAATTCGCCGGCATCGGCGTCGAGGCGGTGGTCGGCTCCCGGTCCGTCGAGCGGGCCGAGGAGACCGTCGCGGCCCTGCGGGAGCGCTACGCCGGCCGGGACCTGGCGCTGGTGGCGGGGGACAACGCCGCGGCGGCCGCCGCCGACGTGGTCGTGGTGGCCACGCCGTGGGACGGGATCCTCGCCACCATCGCCCCCCTGGAGGAGGCGCTGGCCGCCAAGGTGGTCATCTCCATGGCCAACGCCCTCACCCGCTTCGGTAAGGAGATGGTGCCTCTGCTGCCCCCGACCGGGTCGGTGGCGATGGCGGTGGCCCGGGCCCTGCCCCGCTCCCGGGTGGTCGGGGCCTTCCACCACCTCCCGGCCGGGCCGTGGAGCGACCTCGAGCACCCCCTCGAGGCCGACGTGATGGTGTTCTCCGACGACCGCGACGCCCGGGCCGAGGTGGTCGGCCTGGTCAACCGCCTTCCCGGCCTGCGCGGCGTGGAGTCCGGCGGGCTGGGCAGCGCCCTGGCCATCGAGGCCCTCACCCCGGCGCTGCTGGAGGTCAACCGGCGGTACAAGACCCACGCCGCCATCCGCCTGACCGGCCTGCCCGACTGAGAACCGGGCGGCCCCGGCCCGTAGCGGGCCAGGCCGGGCCGCCCGGGCCGTATCCTCTACAACCGTGCCCGAACAGATCACCGTCCATCTCCCCGACGGATCGGCCCGCCAGCTACCGGCGGGATCGACCGGCGCCGACCTGGCCGCGTCCATCGGACGGGGCCTGGCCAAGGCGGCCGTGGCCGCCACCGTGGACGGACGCGAGACCGACCTCACCGCCGCGCTGACCGACGGGGTGACCGCCTCCATCATCACCGCCGACTCGGACGAGGGCCGCCACGTGCTGCGCCACTCCACGGCCCATGTCCTGGCCCAGGCCGTCACCGACCTGTGGCCGGGGGCCCGCTACGCCATCGGCCCGCCCATCGAGAACGGCTTCTACTACGACTTCGAGCTCCCCGGCGGGGCCCACTTCAGCGAGGACGACCTCGAGCGCATCGAGGCCCGGATGCGCCGGATCATCGCCGAGAACCAGCCTTTCGTGCGCGAGGAGCACAGCGTCGCCGAGGGCCTGGAGCTCTTCGCCGACCAGCCCTACAAGGTCGAGATAATCCAGGGGGTCGACGCCGCGGAGTCCGACGAGGCCGAGGGGGTGAGCGGGGGGGCGGTCAGCGCCTACCGCAACACCGACGGGTTCGTGGACCTGTGCCGGGGCCCGCACGTGCCGGCCACCGGCCGGCTCGGCCACTTCAAGCTCATGAAGGTCGCGGCGGCCTACTGGCGCGGCGACGAGCACCGGCCGCAGCTCCAGCGGATCTACGGGACCGCCTGGGAGTCCAAGGCCGCGCTGGAGGACCACCTGCACCGCCTGGAGGAGGCGGAGAAGCGGGACCACCGGCGCCTCGGGGCCGAACTGGACCTGTTCCACTTCCCGCCGGAGCTGGGCGGCGGCCTGGTGGTGTTCCACCCCCGGGGGGGACTGGTCCGCAAGGTGATGGAGGACTACTCGCGCTCCGAGCACGA
>JAKAXN010000386.1 GCA_021816565.1 Actinomycetes bacterium | reverse complement strand
ACGAGCTGGCCCCCCGCAACTTCAGCTTCAACTCCCCCTACGGCGCCTGCCCCCACTGCGACGGCCTGGGCACCAAGTTCGAGGTGGACCCCGAACTGGTGGTCCGCGACCCCGACCTGTCCATCGCTGAGGGGGCCATCGCCCCGTGGTCGGGCAACCGCACCGAGTACTTCTCCCGGGTGCTGGAGGCGGTGGCCGAGGCCGGCGGGTTCTCCACCTCGACGCCGTGGAAGAAGCTCAAGAAGGCGGAGCAGCGCACCGTCCTGTTCGGCTCGGCCACCAAGAAGGTCCACGTGCAGTACCGCAACCGCTACGGCCGGGTGCGGTCCTACGACACCCACTACGAAGGCGTGGTCCCCTGGCTGGCCCGCCGGCACTCCGAGGCGGACTCCGACTACGCCCGCGAGACCATCGAGGGGTACATGCGCGAGGTGCCCTGCCCGGCCTGCGGTGGGGCCCGGCTCAAGCCGGAGAGCCTGGCCGTGACGGTGGCCGGCCGCAACCTGTTCGAGCTGTGCAACCTGTCGCTCGGCGACGCCACGTCGGTGATCGGCGGCCTGGAGTTGTCCGAGCGGGACCACCTGATCGCCGACCGGGTGCTCAAGGAGATCCGGGCCCGGATGCAGTTCCTGCTCGACGTCGGGCTCGACTACCTGAGCCTCAACCGCTCGGCCGGGACCCTGGCCGGGGGGGAGGCCCAGCGCATCCGCCTGGCGTCGCAGATCGGCAGCGGCCTGGTCGGGGTGCTCTACGTGCTCGACGAGCCGTCGATCGGCCTGCACCAGAGGGACAACCACAAGCTGATCGAGACCCTCGTCCGCCTCCGTGATCTGGGCAACACGGTGATCGTGGTGGAGCACGACGAGGACACCATCCGCGTCGCCGACCATGTGGTGGACATCGGCCCCGGCGCCGGCGAGCACGGCGGGTCGGTGGTGGTGTCGGGCCCGGTAGCGGACCTGCTCAAGTCGAAGACGTCCCTGACCGGCCTGTACCTGACCAGGAAGCGCACCATCCCGGTGCCGGCCATGCGGCGGGAGCCCAAGGGCTTCATCAGGGTCAAGGGCGCCCGCGAGCACAACCTCAAGGGCATCGACGTGGAGTTCCCGCTCGGCTGCATGGTCGCGGTGACCGGCGTGTCGGGGTCGGGGAAGTCCACCCTCGTCAACGACATCCTGCTGCGGTCCCTCATGCAGAAGATCTACCGGTCCAAGGAGGTACCGGGCCGTCACACCCGGGTGGAGGGCATCGACCAGGTGGACAAGGTCATCAGCATCGACCAGTCCCCGATCGGGCGGACGCCCCGCTCCAACCCGGCGACCTACACCGGGGTGTTCGACCACATCCGGAGGCTGTTCTCCACCACCACCGAGGCCAAGGTGCGGGGGTACCTGCCGGGGCGGTTCTCGTTCAACGTCAAGGGCGGCCGGTGCGAGGCCTGCGCCGGCGACGGCACCATCAAGATCGAGATGCACTTCCTGCCCGACGTCTACGTCCCGTGCGAGGTGTGCAAGGGGGCCCGCTACAACCGCGACACCCTCGACATCACCTTCAAGGGCAAGAACATCTCCGAGGTGCTCGAGCTGCCCTGCGAGGAGGCCCTGGTGGACGTGGGCCTCGGCTATGTGCGCCTGGGCCAGCCGGCGCCCACCCTGTCGGGCGGGGAGGCGCAGCGGATCAAGCTGGCCAGCGAGCTGTCCAAGCGCTCCACCGGCCACACCATCTACGTGCTCGACGAGCCCACCACCGGCCTGCACTTCGAGGACATCCGCAAGCTGCTCGGGGTCCTGTCCCGGCTGGTCGACCAGGGCAACACCGTGCTGGTCATCGAGCACAACCTGGACGTGATCAAGACCGCCGACTGGATCATCGACCTCGGCCCCGAGGGGGGCAGCGGGGGAGGCCGGGTGGTGGTGGAGGGCAGCCCCGAGACGGTGGCCAAGACCGCCGAGAGCCACACCGGGCGGTTCCTGGCCCCGCTGCTCTGAGCCGGTCCGTGCCGGTCCGCGCCGACCCGGCGGGAGGTGACGGCGGCTGCGGTCAGGCGGGGAGCAGCGAGGGCAGGCCGACGGCCACGTCGACCGGCCGGCCGGCCACGACGTGGTCCGGCGAGCCGCCCCGGGCCCCGAGCCGGTAACCGGCGGCCCCGACCAGGCCCGGATCCAGGTCGTCGATCCCGGCCCGCAGCAGGGACCACTCGTCGTGGCGGACCGGCGCGGTGAGCAGCCGGCTCCTGGTGAGGGGGGCGTACAGCCGGAACCGGGCGGTGAGGAAGGCATCGAGGGGGCTGGTGGCCACCGCCGGGCCGAGCGTCACCCCGGCTCTCCCCGTGGTGCCGTCCGGGCGGTGCACGGACCACCAGCGCCGCTGCGGCCCGAGCTTCCGATCCACCGCGGCGTACCGGTAGGGAAGGGACCACAGGCTCCGGGCCACGCCGACGGCCAGGCGGCTGGTGGCGTCGAGGGAGTGGAACCACACCCCCGGGCCGGCCGGGCCGGTCACGTAGGTCCGGACGTTGACCTCGCTGAAGCTGCGGGTGGACCCCACGGCCGGCAGGACCCGGCCGGCGATCACGGGGCGCAGGTCGCGCATCTCGAACGGGACCAGCCCGACCCAGGCCGCCCCGTCGAAGGTGTCGACGCGAAGCGCCGGGGGCAGGAGGGCCTGCACGTCGGCGGGGTCGACCCGCCAGTGGATCCACACGATCTCGGCCCACTGCTGCACCAGGACCGGGGGGCGGCCGGCCACCGGCTCGAGGCGGCGGGGCCGGGGTTCGGGGGCTCGGGCGCCGGTGGCCCGGCGGCGGGCCGGCAGCACTGCGGACATGCCGGCCAGGGTACGGTCGGCCCGGGCATAACGACCGGGCCCGGCCGCAGGCTTCAGCTGATGTCGAGCATCCGCTGGAGGGCCACCCGGGCCCACTCGGCGGTGGAGTCGTCGACGGTGATCCGGTTGACCACCCGGCCGGCGACCAGCTCTTCGAGCACCCACGCCAGGTGGGCCGCGTCGATGCGGAACATGGTCGAGCAGGGGCAGATCAGCGGGTCCAGCGAGACCACCGTGAGGTGGGGGTGCTCGGCAGCCAGCCGCTGGACCAGGTGGATCTCGGTGGCGACCGCGATGACAGAACCGGGGGCGGCGGCGTCCACGGCGGAGATGATGAAATCGGTGCTGCCCACCTGGTCGGCCAGCTCCACCACGTCGTGGCTGCACTCCGGGTGGGCGATCACCACCCCGTCGGGGTGCTCGGCGCGAAACGCCTCCACGTGTTCGGGCCGGAACCGCTGATGGACCGAGCAGTGGCCCTTCCACAGCAGGAACCGGGCGGACTTGACGGTGGCCTCGTCCAGGCCGCCCAGGTCCCGGCGGGGGTCCCACACCGCCATCTCCGACGCCGGGTAGCCCAGCTGGAACGCCGTGTTGCGGCCCAGGTGCTGGTCCGGGAAGAACAGGATCTTGGTGCCGGGGCCCTTCTGCTCGAGGGCCCAGGTCAGCACCTTGCGGGCGTTGGAGGACGTGCACACGGCCCCGCCGTGGCGGCCCACGAACGCCTTCAGCACGGCCGCCGAGTTCATGTAGGTGATGGGCACCAGGGCCTCGACGTCGGTGACCCCGGCCAGGGCCTCCCAGGCCTCCTCGACCGAGTCGAGGTCGGCCATGTCGGCCATGGAGCAGCCGGCGTTGAGGTCGGGCAGGACCACCGTCTGCTCCGGCCCGGTCAGGATGTCGGCCGACTCCGCCATGAAGTGCACCCCGCAGAACACCACGTACGAGGCGTCGGAGCGGGCGGCCAGCCGGGACAGGCCGAACGAGTCGCCCCGGGCGTCGGCCCAGCGCATCACCTCGTCCCGCTGGTAGTGGTGGCCGAGGATCATCAGCCGCTCGCCCAGCGTGGCCTTCGCCGCCGCGATGCGGTCGGCCAGGTCGTCGGGCGATGATGTGAGGTAGCCCTCGGGCAGAGGGGATTGGAGTCGGAGCATTCGGGAGACCTCCAAGCGGAGAACCCTCGAAACTGCGGTCGGCGGGGACAGCCCGGGCGCCCATCCGCGGGGATGTCGACCTCGAGGGGGATATGTGGCCGGATTCCGGGCCGGCGCCGACAGCATATGCCCTCCGGAGGGCAACGGGGCGGCCCGGTGGCGGGGACCGGCCGGCGCCGGCGGCCGGAACCCTCCGGCGGTGCGGCAGACTCGGATCATGGTGCAGAGACCGCCCCCCGGGACGATCCCCGACGCGCCCGGTTCGTACCAGTTCCGGGACCGTGACGGCCGGGTCATCTACGTGGGCAAGGCCAAGTCGCTGCGCAGCCGGCTCAACAACTACTTCCAGAACCCGGCCAACCTGCTGCCCCGCACCGCCCAGATGGTGGCCAGCGCCGAGACCGTCGAGTGGATCCAGGTCCGCAACGACGTCGAGGCCCTCATGCTCGAGTACAGCCTCATCAAGCAGCACAAGCCCCGCTTCAACATCCGCCTGCGCGACGACAAGAGCTACCCGTTCCTGGCCGTCACGACCAGCGACGAGTGGCCCCGGGCCATGGTGCGGCGGGGGGCCCGGGACAAGGG
>JAKAXN010000385.1 GCA_021816565.1 Actinomycetes bacterium | reverse complement strand
CGACGTGGGCCAGCTCGGCCCCGCCGCCCAACAGCACCAGCACCACCACCGCCCCGGCCCCGCCCACCACCACCGGCACCGTGCCGGACCCGCCCACCACCACCTCGTCACCGCCGCCACCGGCGGACACCACCACCACCGGGGCGCCACCCCCGCCGACCAGCTCCACCACCACCCCGGTGCCGCCCACCACCTCGACCACCCTGGGGACGGGACCGTCCACCACGACCACCACGGTGGCGGCCACCACGACCACCACGACCGGTGCCGGCCGGCCCGGCGGATCGCCGCCGCCAACCGGTCCGACCGGCCCGGCCACCCGCGGTGACGGCCGGGGGTACTGGCTGGTCGGTGCCGACGGCGGGGTGTTCTCCTTCGGCGACGCCGGCTTCTACGGCTCCACCGGCTCCCTCCCGCTGGCCCGGCCGGTGGTGGCCATGATCCACACCCCCGACGAGCGCGGCTACTGGCTGGTGGCCTCCGACGGTGGGGTGTTCGCCTTCGGTGACGCCCGCTTCTTCGGCTCGACCGGGGGCATGGCCCTGGACCGGCCGATCGTGGGGGCGGCCGCTACCCCTGACGGTGGGGGTTACTGGCTGGTGGCCTCCGACGGTGGGGTGTTCGCCTTCGGTGACGCCGGCTTCTTCGGCTCCACCGGTGCCATCGCGTTGAACAAGCCGGTTGTCGGCCTGACCGCCACCCCCGACGGTGGGGGCTACTGGCTGGTGGCCTCCGACGGAGGGATCTTCAGCTTCGGCGACGCCGGCTTCCTCGGCTCGACCGGGGGCATCGTCCTCGACCGGCCGATCGTGGGGGCGGCGGCCACCCCCGACGGTGGGGGCTACTGGCTGGTGGCCTCCGACGGTGGGGTGTTCGCCTTCGGTGACGCCGGCTTCTTCGGCTCCACCGGCTCCGTCCCGCTGGCCCGGCCGGTGGTCTCCATCCTGGCCGCCCCCGACGGTGGGGGCTACTGGCTGGTGGCCTCCGACGGGGGAGTGTTCGCCTTCGGTGACGCCGGCTTCTTCGGCTCCACCGGATCGATCCCGCTGGCCCAGCCGGTGATCGGGGGCCTCGGCCACTAGCCCCCGGCCCGGTTCCCCCGGGTGGTCAGCCGGCGCCCGCCAGGGGCAGGGGCGCCGGCCCCACCCGGGTAGCGCGCTCCGGGTGCGCCACCGCGCTCCCGGCCTCAGTCCCCGTCGGCCGCCTTGAGGGCGTCGCCCAGGCGCCGGTCCACGCTCCACGCCTCCGGCGGGAGATGGTGCTCCCCGGCCCAGGCCACCGTGAAGGCGTCGCTGCCGGCCGAGCGCAGCAGATCCGCCCCGATCCGGTCGTGGGTCAGGTACTGCCGGACCCGGGCCCGCAACGCCGGCTCCCGCCGGCCCCGGCCGGGCGGGGCGGCCAGCCGGTCCCGGCCCAGGCCGATGGCCGCCACGGTGACCGCCACCCGGGAAAAAGTGCCCAGCCCGGACTCCACCTTGCCCACGTCGTGCAGCAGGGCCGAGGCCATGACCTCACGCCCGGGTCCCGGTCCGCCGTCGGCCTCGAGCAGGGCCGCGGTGTCGCGGGCCACCCCGGCGGCGTGGCGGCGGTCCGGCCCGGACATGCGCCGCCACAGCTGCTGCTCGCCGGGCAGCAACCAGCCCTGCGCCCACGCCTCCTCCTCCGGGTCCGGCCCGCGCGGGTCGAGCGCCCCGAAGAACCGGAGGGCCAGGTGCTTGAACGACCCAAATCCCTCGTTCGCCACCCTCCGACGCTAACGCGCACGGCGGGTGGGGACTCCCCGGCCCGCTTGGTACCCTGGCAAGCCGTGGCTCTGGTCGTGATGAAGTTCGGCGGCACCTCCGTCGGGGACGCCGAACGTATGCGGACGGTGGCCGATTACATCGCCCGCACGGTCCGGCGGGGCAACCAGGTCGTGGTGGCCGTCAGCGCCATGGGCAAAGAGACCGACGAGCTGCTCCACCTGGCCGCCCAGGTGTCGGACACCCACCCGGGCCGGGAGATGGACATGCTCATCACCGCCGGGGAGCGCAAGGCCATGGCCCTGCTGTGCATGGCCCTGCACGACATCGGGGTGCCGAGCGCCAGCTTCACCGGCAGCCAGGCCGGGATCATCACCGACACCGAGCACACCAAGGCCAAGATCGTCGACATCCGGGCCGACCGGGTGCGCGCCGCGCTGGCCGAGGGGAAGGTGGCGGTGGTCGGCGGCGCCCAAGGGGTGTCCACCGACCGGGAGGTCACCTTCCTGGGCCGGGGTGGCACCGACACCACCGCGGTGGCCCTGGCCCGGGCCCTCGACGCCGACGCCTGCGAGATCTACACCGACGTGTCGGGGGTCTTCACCGCCGACCCCCGGGTGGTGCCCGAGGCCAAGCGGCTGAAGCGGCTCAGCTTCGAGGAAATGCTGGAGATGTGCGCAGCCGGCTGCCCCAAGCCGGCCATGCGCTCGGTGGAGTTCGCCCGTAACCACCACGTGCGGCTCCACGTCCGCTCGGCCTTCACCTGGGAGCCGGGCACCTGGATCGAGGAGGAAGACCCCGAAGTGGAGCAGGCCATCATCTCGGCCGTCACGTCCGACAGCTCGGAGGCCAAGGTCACCGTGGCCGGCGTGCCCGACCATCCGGGGGTGGCCGCCCGGCTGTTCCGGGCCCTGGCCGACCGGTCCGTCAACGTGGACATGATCGAGCAGAACGTGTCGCTGGCCGGCACCACCGACATCTCCTTCACCGTCCCCCGTGAGGACCTGGCTGCGGCCAAGGAGGTCAGCTCCTCCCTGGCCGCCGGGATCGGCGCCACCGAGGTGCTGTCCGATTCCGACATCGCCACCGTCTCCATCGTGGGGGCCGGGATGAAGACCCACGCCGGTATCTCGGCCACCATGTTCGAGACGCTGGCCGCCGAGGGCATCAACATCGAGATGATCTCCACCTCGTCCATCCGGCTCACCTGCGTGGTGCGGGCCGACGTGGTGGACAAGGCGGTCATGGCCCTGCACCGGGCGTTCAAGTTGGAGGGCGAATAGATGGTCACCATCGGCATCTACGGGGCGACCGGCCAGGTCGGTGCGGTGATGCGGGAAGTGGTGAGGAGCCGCAACCTGCCCCATGACCGGCTGCGCCTGTTCGCCAGCGCCCGCTCCGCCGGGCGGGTCGTCGACGGTGTCACCGTCGAGGACGTGGAGCGCGCCGACCACTCCGGGGTGGACATCGCCCTGTTCTCCATGGGCGCCTCGGCGTCGAAGCAGTACGGCCCGGTGGTGGCCGCCGCCGGCGCGGTGGTGGTCGACAACTCCAGCGCCTGGCGCATGGACCCCGACTGCCCGCTGGTGGTCCCCGAGGTCAACGCCGCCGAGCTGGACCGTATCCCCAAGGGCATCGTGGCCAACCCCAACTGCACCACCATGGTGTGCATGCCGGTGCTGGCCCCCCTGCACGCCGAGGCCGGCCTCGAGCGGATGGTCGCCTCGACCTACCAGGCGGTGTCGGGCGCCGGTCTGGCCGGCACCGCCGAGCTCGACGAGCAGATCAAGGCGGTGGGGGACAAGGCCAGCGAGCTGGCCTTCGACGGCGCCGCCCTCGAGTACCCGACGGCCCGGACCTTCCCCGGCCCGATCGCGTTCAACGTGCTGCCGCACGCCGGCAGCTTCGAGGGCGATGAGACCACCGAGGAGCTCAAGTTCCGCAACGAGAGCCGCAAGATCCTGGGCATCCCCGATCTGGCGGTGTCGTGCACCTGCGTGCGGGTTCCGGTCTACACCGGCCACTCCCTGTCGCTGAACGTCACCTTCCGGGAGCCGATCGGCGCCGAGCGGGCCCTCGAGCTGCTGCGCCGGGCCGACGGGGTCGAGGTCATCGACGTCCCCACGCCGCTGCGATCCGCCGGCGGCGACACCTGCCTGGTCGGCCGGGTCCGGACCGACCGCAGCGACCCCACCGGCCGGTCCCTGGCCCTGTTCGTGGTGGGGGACAACCTGCGCAAGGGCGCCGCTCTCAACGCCGTGCAGATCGCCGAGGCCCTCCTCGAGCGGGGCGTCGTCGGCCGCTGATTTCGGCTGGTCCGGACCCGGGTCCCCCGGGTCCGGACCGGAAGGACAGAGAGGCTTCCGCCTCTTCCTGTTCGGTCCTCCTAGCAGGATTTGTCCCGTTTCGTGCATAATCTCTGCCCGGGTTCTCCGTTTCAGCGGGAAGGGGCAGGCGATGGCAAGACGCAGGATCGGTGCGACGATCGCAGCGGTGGCGGCGACGGTGGCGGCGGGGCTGGCCACCGCCGGTCCGGCGGCCGCCGCCACGTCGGTCACGGGCGGGGCGGTGACGGTCAACCCCAGCACCGCCGGCTCCCCGGCCAGCTACACGGTGCAGCTCATCACCGCCACCGCCCTGGCCAAGGGCGCCACCATCACCCTGAGCGCCCCGGCCGGCACCAACTTCGTGGGCTGCACGGCCAACTGCTCCTCCACCTACTCGATCCTGGTAGGCGGGAGCAGCGGGGACGCCGCCACCGTCGGCTCGGCCGCGGCCACCCCCACCACCGGCAGCAAGACCGACAACCAGCTGGTGCTCACCCTGGCCACCTCCACCATCGCCAAGGGCGACCGGGTGA
>JAKAXN010000384.1 GCA_021816565.1 Actinomycetes bacterium | reverse complement strand
CCCTGCATTTACTCGACCACGCCGCCGGCTGTGAGGATGGTATCGAAGGTCTTACGACGCATGATGTGGGCTCCTTTGGGGCACGGCACCGGCTCCCTGCCGGGCCGCTTCCGCTCTTCCTCTTACAGGTCAATCCTCGGGCCGGGCGGCGCTCGTGCGTCAGGGCACAAAGGCACTGATGGGGTGGGACCAAGGTCCCCATTGCGCCGCCGGGTACCTTCGGCGCCGGTGACCCCGCCGCCCATCCCCTTCGTGGACCACCACGTCCATTTCCTCGCCACCGCCGCCGCCCGGTTGTCGCTCGACGTCTCGTCGGTGCGGTCCCTGCCCGAGCTGGCCGCCGCCCTGAGCCGGGCTGCGCCGGCCCCCGGAACCGGATGGGTCCGGGCCTGGGGTTACGACGAGGCGTTCCTTCAGGAGGGCCGCCACCCCACGACGGCCGACCTGGACCGGGCCCGCCCGGAGGTACCGGTGGTCCTGCACCACCGCACCGGCCATGGCGCGGTCCTCAACAGCCGGGCCCTGCGCGAGATCGGCCACCCCGATCCCGGTCCGGCCGGAGGATTGCTGGTGGACCGCCACGACCTGCTCGCCGCGGTGCCCCGCCTCGACCCGGCGGCCCTGCGGGAAGCGGCCCGCCAGGTGAGCGGGGCCTGGGCCCGGAGGGGCATCGGGGCGTTCGTGGACGCCACCGCGACCAACGGCGCCGAGCAGATCGAGCTGCTGGCCTCCTGGTGCCGGGACGGGGTGATCGAACAGCAGGTCACGGCCATGGTCTCCCCGGACCACCTGGCCGAGGTCCCGGGCCACGGGTCGGCCGTCGGCCCGGTGAGGATCGGGCCGGCCAAGATCATGCCCGGCCCGGACCTGGACCGGGTGGTGGCCGCCGCCCACGCCGGCGGGTTCCCGGTGGCCGTGCACGTCACCGACATCGACGTGCTGGAGTCGACCCTCGACGCCCTGAAGGGTTCCCCGCCGCCACCGGGGACGAGGGACCGGATCGAGCACAACGCCCTCAGCCTGCCCGAGCAGGTGGCCCGCATCGCTGAGGTCGGGGCCGTGGTGGTGGTGAACCCTTCGTTCCTCATCCACCGCCGACCCCGCTACGAGCGGGAGGTGCCCGAGGTGGAGCGGGCCTGGCTGGTGCGGGTCAGGTCCCTCATCGAGGCCGGGATCGACGTCAGGGCCGGGTCCGACTCGCCGGTCGCCCCGGCGGATCCCTCAGAGATGGTGGCAGCCGCTATGGCACATCCGTTTTCCCCGGGGGAGAGCGTCGACCGGGAGACGGCCCTGGCCCTGCTACGGCCGTGACGACGGCCAGGTCCATCCGGCCACCTCGGGGTGGTCCTCGCCGTGCACCCGGGTCCACTCCCGGGCCCGCAGGCGGGCGTCGGCCATGGCCTGGCGCACCCCGGCGGCCCGGGGGGACAGCCCCGGCACCCGGTCGATCACGTCCATCGCCAGGTGGTAGCGGTCCAGGTCGTTGAGCATCACCATGTCGAACGGGGTGGTGGTCGTCCCGTTCTCCTTGTAGCCGCGCACGTGGATGTTGTGGTGGTTCGTGCGCCGGTAGGTGAGGCGGTGCACCAGCCACGGGTAGCCGTGGAAGGCGAAGATCACCGGGCGGTCAGCGGTGAAGAGGGCGTCGAACTCCGGGTCGCTCAGGCCGTGCGGGTGCTCCGAGTCCGGCAGGAGGCGCATCAGGTCCACCACGTTGACGAAACGGACCCGCAGCTGCGGCAGGTGGCGGCGGATCAGATCGGCAGCGGCGAGGGCCTCCAGGGTGGGGATCTCCCCGGCGCAGGCCAGCACCACGTCGGGGACCTGCCCGGGCTCCTCCGTCCCGGCCCACTCCCACACCCCGATGCCCCGGGCGCAGTGGGCCACCGCGTCGTCCATCCCCAGATAGTCGAGGGCGGGCTGCTTGCCGGCCACTATCACGTTGACGTACTGGCGGCTGCGCAGGCAGTGGTCCGCGGTGGACAGCAGGCAGTTGGCGTCCGGCGGGAGGTAGACCCGCACCACCGACGGCTTCTTGTTCATCACCACGTCCAGGAAACCGGGGTCCTGGTGGGTGGCCCCGTTGTGGTCCTGGCGCCAGACGTGGGAGGTGAGCAGGTAGTTGAGCGACGCCACCGGCCGCCGCCACGCGATGGTGGAGGCGGCCTCGATCCACTTGGCGTGCTGGTTGAACATGGCGTCGACGATGTGGATGAACGCCTCGTAGCAGGTGAACAGCCCGTGCCGGCCGGTGAGCAGATAACCCTCCAGCAGGCCCTGGCACAGGTGCTCGGACAGGACCTCTACCACCCGGCCGTCGCGCACCAGGTGCACGTCGCCGTCCCGCCGCTCGGCCATCCACTCCCGCCCGGTCACCTCGAACACGTCGCTCAGCCGGTTGGAGGCGACCTCGTCGGGGCCGAACAGCAGGAAGTTCCGGGGGTTGGCGGCGATGACGTCGCGCAGCCAGCCCCCCAGCACCCGGGTGGCCTCGTGGCTGGAGGCCCCGGGCCGGGGCACCGCCACGGCATGGCGGCGGAAGTCCGGCAGCTCCAGGTCCACCATCAGCCGGCCCCCGTTGGACACCGGGTTGGCGCTCATCCGCCGGTCCCCGGTGGGCGGGAAGGCCAGCAGCTGCTCCACCGGGGCCCCGTCCCGGTCGAACAGCTCGTCGGGCCGGTAGGACCTCATCCACCCCTCCAGGGCGGCCCGGTGGCTGTCGTCGGTGCGGGCGTTGGGGATGGGCACCTGGTGGGCCCGGAAGGTGCCCTCCACCGGTTCGCCGTCCACGGTGGGAGGACCGGTCCATCCCTTGGGGGAGCGCAGCACGATCATGGGCCACCGGGGCATGGCCGCCTCCGGGCCCGCCGCCGACTTGATGGCCTCGACGGCGTCGAGGCAGCGGTCCATGGCGGTGGCCATGGCCTGGTGGGCCTCGGCCGGGTTGGTGGAGGTGGCGATCGCGACGGTGACCGGGTCGTAGCCGTAGCCGCGGAGGAGGGCGTCGAGGTCGGACTCGGGTATGCGGGCCAGCACCGTCGGGTTGGCGATCTTGTAGCCGTTCAGGTGCAGGATCGGGATCACCGCTCCGTCCCGGGCCGGGTTGACGAACTTGTTGACGTGCCAGCTGGCGGCCAGCGGGCCGGTCTCGGCCTCCCCGTCGCCGACCACGCAGAACACCGTCAGCCGGGGGTGGTCGAGCGCCGCCCCGAAGGCATGCAACAGGGAGTAGCCGAGCTCGCCCCCCTCGTGGAACGATCCCGGGGTGTTGGGGGCGACGTGGGAGGGCACCCCGCCGGGGAAGGAGAACTGCCGGAACAGCCGGCCCATGCCCTGGCCGTCCCGGCGGATCGACGGGTACACCTCGCTGTAGGTGCCCTCCAGCCAGGCGCAGGCGTTCGGTCCGGGGCCGCCGTGGCCCGGGCCCATCACGTACACCGCGTCGAGACCGCGCTCCACGATGCAGCGGTTGGCGTGGGCGTACACCAGGTTGAGCCCGGGGGTGGTCCCCCAGTGGCCGAGCAGCCGGGGCTTGACGTCCTCGGCCCGCAGCGGCCGCTCCAGGAGGGGATTGTCCATCAGGTAGATCTGGCCCACCGACAGGTAGTTGGCCGCCCGCCACCAGGCGTCGAGCTGCTCGAGGGTGGGCCGGTCCAGCGGTCCGGCGGCGTCATCCAGCCGGTATCCGCCCGGCGCGACGGTAGGGCCGGTGGAGGCGGACTCCTCGTCGGCGGAGGTGTCGCCCCCCATGGACGCCGCAGCGGTGGTTCGGGTGCTCACGGAAAGCCTCCTTCCCTGGCCTGTCGCCGTCCCACCCTAGGCTCGCCGCCGGTCCGCTCCGTCCCCGGGGGACAAAGGGGGCTGGCGCCCCGGCCGGTGCGGCTAAGAAGGGGGCCGTGAGGGTGCTCGTCGTCAACGCCGGGTCGACCAGCCTGAAGCTGAGGGTGGTCGAACCCGACGACGCGGTATCCGCCACGGAGACGCTGCACCCCGCCGACCGGGAGGGGCTCGACCGCTTCGTCCGGGGGGTCGGCCCGCTGGACGCCGTGGGCCACCGGGTGGTGCACGGCGGCGACCGCTTCGTCTCCCCGGTGGTGGTCGACCGGCAGGTCCGCCACGCCCTGGAGGGGCTCAACGACCTGGCCCCCCTGCACAACCCCCCGGCTCTGGAAGCCATCGACGACCTGCTCTCCCGCCTGCCCGGGACCCCGACGGTGGCCTGCTTCGACACCGCCTTCCACGCCGCCCTGCCCGACGAGGCCCGCCGCTACGCCCTGCCCGCGGCGTGGGTGCAGCGGTGGGGGATACGCCGGTTCGGCTTCCACGGACTCAGCTGCGAGTGGGCCCTGGCCCGCAGCGCGGCCATGCTGGGCGCCGCCCCCCGGGACCTGAGGCTGGCCGTGTGCCACCTGGGGGGAGGGGCCTCGGTGACCGCGGTGGCCGGCGGATCTTCGGTGGACACGACCATGGGCTTCACCCCCACCGAGGGGCTGGTGATGGCCACCCGCTCCGGTGACGTCGACCCCGGGGCGGTGGCCTGGCTGGCCGGCCGGGGGCTGGGCCCGGCCGAGCTGAGCTCCGCCCTTGAGCACGACAGCGGCCT
>JAKAXN010000020.1 GCA_021816565.1 Actinomycetes bacterium | reverse complement strand
TGGGGGTGGAGGCGCTGGTCCGCATGAGAAGCCCCGAGGGCCGGATCATCGCACCGGACAGCTTCATCGAGGTGGCCGAGGACTCGGGGTTGATCGTGCCGCTCGGAGAGACGGTCCTCGAGAAGGCCTGCGCTCAGGCAGCCGTCTGGAACCAGCGCCTGGCCGAGCGGGCTCCGAGGAAGGTGGCGGTCAACCTCAGCGCCCGCCAGCTCACCTCCCCGGATCTGCCCCGCCTGGTGTCAGCGGCTCTGGCCGCCCACCGCCTGGACCCGGCGCAGCTGTGCCTGGAGCTGACCGAGTCGGTGCTGATAGACGCGGCGTCCTCCACCAGGCGGACATTGGAGCGGGTGGCCGACATGGGTGTGCAGCTGGCCCTGGACGACTTCGGCACCGGGTGGTCCAGCCTGGCCTACCTGAGGCGCTTCCCCATCCGGATCCTGAAGGTGGACCGCTCCTTCGTAGCCGGGCTGGGGGTCAACGACGACGATCTCGAGGTGGTCAAGGCGGTGATCGGCCTCGGGGAGGCGCTGAGCCTCTCGCTGATCGCCGAGGGCATCGAGACCGCCCAGCAGGCCGTTTTGCTGCGGGAGATGGGATGCCACAGCGGCCAGGGCTGGTTCTACGGCCGGCCCGCCGGCCCGGCCGAGGTGGAGCGCTACGCAGCAGCCGGCGGTCACGCCGTCGATCCATCGGGTACGGGGCCGGCTGGTTAGCGTCGGGGTCCGATGGCCGCCAAGCGACTGCTGCTCCTGCGCCACGGCAAGTCCAGCTGGGACGATCCGGCGCTGGAGGACCTCGACCGGCCGCTCGCCGGGCGGGGCCGGCGAGCCGCGGCACGCCTGGGCCTCTGGCTACGGGAGCAGGACGCGGTCCCGGAGCTGGTCATCTGCTCTCCTGCCGTCCGCGCCCGGGAGACGTTGGAGCAGCTGGGCCTGCCCCCGGAGGTACCCGTCCGGCTGGACGGGGACGTCTACGCCGGCACCGCCGGGGACCTGCTGGCTGTGGTCCGGGCCCTGCCCCCGCACGTGGACTCGGCGATGGTCGTCGGCCACAACCCGGCCATCGAGGACCTGGCCCGGATGCTGGTGGCACCGGCCCTGGACACTTTGGAAAAAGTGCCCACCGCCGGGTTGGTCGACCTGCGCTTCCCTGGGCCCGGATGGGATGACGTCGGGCCCGGGCCCGGCCGGCTGGAGGCTTTGATCACGCCCAGGGCCCTCGACTGACCGCCGCCGGATCACCCCTCAGGTAGGCTCACCGGCCTGAGAGGAGTCCCCCGAACGTGAGCTCTACCGAAGCCGGACAGCACTGGGACGACGCCTACGCCGGGGGTCCGCCGCCCTGGGACATCGGTCGGCCGCAGCCCGCGTTCGCCCGTCTGGCCGAAGCCGGGAAACTCACCGGCGTCCTGCTCGATTCCGGCTGCGGCACCGGTGAGCACGCCATCCTGGCGGCCACCCGCGGAGCCGATGTCACCGGCATCGACCTGTCGGCCCGGGCCATCCGGACCGCCCGGGCCAAGGCCGAGCAGCGGGGCGTGACCGCCCGTTTCGAGGTGCTCGACGCCCTGCGGGTCGACGCTCTGGGTCAGCATTTCGACACGGTGGTCGACAGCGGGGTCTTCCACGTCTTCGACGACGGAGGCCGGGGACGCTACGTGGCCGCCCTGCACTCCGTCCTGCGCCCGGGTGGCCACCTCCATCTCTGCTGCTTCAGTGACCGCGAACCCGGAGACTGGGGGCCCCGGCGGGTGACCGAAGCGGAACTACGCGCCGCCTTCGGGGCCGGGTGGCGCATCGACTCGCTCGCCGCTGAACGCTTCGAGACCAACCAGGGCCCCGGGCCGACCACCGCCGAGGCGTGGATGGCCGAGGTGATCCGCCTGCCCTGAGGCCTGCCCGGTTGTCTCAACCGGCGCCGGCCAGGCGCGCCGACCCGGCGGCTCGCAGCTCACCGGCGTCGGGTGCCGGGCCGAGGAGCGACGAGACCAGTCCGGCCACCACGGCCATGGCCGCGGCGAACTCCCACAGGTGGCGGAAGTGGGCCAGGGCGGCCACCGGGTCGGCGGCCGGCGCCAGGATGGCGACCAGCACGGCCACGCCGAGGGCGCCGCCGACCTGGCGGGCCGTCTGGTTGACCGCGCTTCCCACTGCGAACCGGGACTGGGGCAGGCTGGCGACCGCCGCCGCTCCCAGCACCGGGAAGGTGAGGCCGATACCCAGGCCGCCGACGAGCGTGGCCGGCAGCCAGCTGCCCACGAAATCAGGGTGGACCCCCACCCGCAGAGCGTACAGGGACAGGCCGCCCGCGAATACCGCGAATCCGGCCACGAGGACCGGCCGGAAGCCCCGCCGGGAGGCCAGGC
Source organism: Actinomycetes bacterium (assembly GCA_021816565.1). The sequence continues at coordinate 21,714 of JAKAXN010000020.1, read as the reverse complement.
GGCCGGCCGGGCCGGAGACGGCGGCGACCACCAGCGGGCCGGGGGTGACCGCCAGCCCGGCGCGCAGGATGGAGTAGTGCCACACGCCGGTCAGGAACAGGATGTTGCCGAGGAGCATGGCGAAGAAGCCCATGGCGTAGACCAGGGTGGCGGCATTGGCCACGGAGAAGGACCGGTGGCGGAACAGCCCCAGGTCCAGCACCGGCTCCGGGTGGGACGCGCACCGCCGGACGAACAGGGCCGCCAGGGCCACGGCTGCAGCTCCCCCGGCCAGCACCCGGGGATCGGTCCAGCCCCAGTCCGACCCCTCGGATATGGCCAGCACCGCGCCGGCCAGCGCCCCGGTGACCAGCACCACACCCAGGTAGTCGGAGGAGGCCGGGGCCGGGCGGGGAGGGCCGTCGGTCAGCACCCGCCGGCCGACGAGAGCGGCACCGGCCCCCACCGGCAGGTTGACGAAGAACGCCCAGCGCCACCCGCCGACGCTGATCAGGGCCGCCCCGAGGGACGGGCCGGTGGCCACCGCGAGGGCGCCGACACCGGCCCACAGCGCCACCGCCTCCGAGCGCGACTGCTCGGAGAAGGCCTCGAGGAGCAGACCGAGCGAGGCCGGTAGGAGCAGAGCCGCTCCGGCGCCCTGCGCCACCCGACCGGCCACCAGGGCCACCAGGTCGGGGGCCAGGCCGCACAGCGCCGAACCGGCTGTGAACACCGCCAGGCCGGCGAAGAAGATCCGGCGGCGGCCCAGGCGGTCGGCGGTGCGCCCGGCGGTGACCAGCAACGAGGCGAACACGATGGCGTAGGCCGTGATGACCCAGGCCAGAGCCGCCTGGGAGTCCCGGGGAAAGGACCGCTGCATGGCCGGGAAGGCCACGTTGACGATCGACAGGTCCAGGGAGGCCATGAAGGCGGCGGCCGCGGTCACGGCGAAGACGGCGTTGCGCCGCGCCGGCTCGAGAGGCCGGGACGGGTCCGGAACGCCTTCAGGTTCTTTCATAGAACGGACCATAGACGAATGAGTTCTTTGAAGCAACTGATATTCTGCGGGGGTGGAGAGGAAGAGCTTCGCCGACATGCACTGCTCGGTGGCCCAGTGCCTGGAGGTGGTGGGCGAGTGGTGGTCGATGCTCATCGTGCGCGACGCCTTCCTCGGCGTCACCCGCTTCGACCGGTTCCAGGAGCGGCTGGGTATATCGCGTAACGTCCTCAACCAGCGGCTCGCCCGGTTGGTGGACCAGGGGATCATGGAGAAGGTTCCCTACAGCGCCCGGCCGGTCCGCTACGACTACCGCCTGACGGAGAAGGGCCGGGACCTCTGGCCGGTGCTCACGGCGATGCGCCAGTGGGGCGACCGTCACGCCGCGCCCTACGGGCCCCCGCTGCAGGTCGTCCACAGATCCTGCGGCCGGCCCTCGCAGGCCGTGTACGTGTGCAGCGAGTGCGGGGAGCCCCTGGACTCCCGGGAGGTCCGGGTGGAGCAGGGCCCGGGCTACCGGGACGAGCTCATCACCCCCTAGCGGCCCGAACGGGCGGCGTCGGTACCAGCCGCCCGGGTAGATCGGGTCCATGAGCGACGAGAGCAGCGGCGCTGCTCGCCGATACCGGTGAGCGACCCGCTAGGGGCTCGTTAAGGTGGACGGGGTGAAGGCTCTCCGGTCTGCTGTGCTGGCGGCCGGCGGTTCCATAGCCGCGGCTGCCATCGGTGGTATCGGCTCCCGGCGGGCTCCGGAGATCTACGGCCGGCTGGAGAAGCCGGCGTGGGCCCCGCCGCCGGCGGTGTTCGGCCCGGTGTGGACCGGGCTGTACACGGCCATGGGCGTGGCCGCCTACCGGCTGGCCCGCCGTTCAGCCCGTACCACGCTGCGCCTGCACGCCGCCCAGCTGGTGCTCAACGCGGCGTGGCCGGTGGCGTTCTTCTCCGCCCGGGACAAGCGGGTCTCGCTGGGGCTGATCCTCGTCCTCGACGCGCTGGTCGCGGCGGAGATCGCCTCGGCCGCCCGCTGCGACGCTGTGGCGGCCGAGCTGCTGACCCCGTACCTGGCGTGGTGTCTTTTCGCCACCGCCCTCAACGCCGCGGTCAGCGACCCGGGCCGAGCCCGCACGGAATAGGGCCGCGGCCCCCGGTGCCGCCGAAGTCCAGGCTCAGGGCCGGCGGTCGATGCCGGCCCGCTCCAGCACCGCAGGGGCCACTCCCACCCGGCGCCAGGCCGCGTAGGTGATGCCCTTGCGGGCGGAGTAGGCAGCCGCGGCGGCCACGAACCCCTGCTCCAGCTCGTCGAGTTGCCCGGCGTCGCCCAGGGACTTCAGCCGGGCGTAGAGATCCATGCGCTCCTGGATGAGGCGGATCTTGACGGCCGGCTCGGCCGCCGCCAGCTGCGAGTCGATCTCCTCGATCCGGCGGGCCATGGGCTCGGGGTCGGCACCGTCGGCGTCGGCGTCGGCGGGGGCGGAGGTGATGGCCTCGAGGTACCGGCGGACCGCCCGGCTCTCGGCGCGGCCCGCGGCCAGCGCCAGCTTGTGCTCGGCCGACAGATCCCTTCCCGCGCTCTTGCGACCGCTGCGGGTGGGGACGGGGCGGCTGCTCCGGTACAGAGGTCCAGTGGCGTCGGCGGTCATCGCACCAAGTATATGAACGCCGTTAACAGATCGGTCCGGACCGGGCCCGGTCAGGGCTCCTGGTCGTGGTCTGGATAGGCGTGCACCACCACGCGCTGGCCCCGGTTGCGCATCTCCAGAGCGATGCTCTCAGCCTCGGATCGCTCCTCCAGGACGAGGAGGACCAACGAGCGGCCACCGGCCTTGCGGTCGAGTGCTACTGCCCACGACATGGCAGCCAAGAACTTAGCCACTGCGGTTAACCCTCCGTTCACTGTCGGCCGATCGACCAGCCCGTGCCCGAGTGTTCGCCTGCTCTTCGCCTGCGGGAGGCGGGGGCTTAACCCCCGGTGTCTACGGTGGGGCGGCGTGCGTATAGCGATCGTGGCCGAGTGCTTCCTCCCGGAGATCAACGGGGTCACCAACTCCGTCCTCCGGGTGATCGAGCACCTGGAACGCCGGAACCACCAGGTCCTGGTCATCGCTCCCGGTCTGGGTCCGGCCCGCTACTCGGCAACGCCGGTCGAGCGGGTGCCTGCGGTGGAAGTTCCCTTCTACCGGACCCTCTCGGTGGGCCTGCCGGGCGCGAGGGTCCGGTCGATCCTCGCCGGCTTCGGCCCCGACGTGGTGCACCTGGCCGCTCCGATGGTCCTCGGGGCGATGGGACTGAGAGCGGCCCGCCATCTCGGGCTGCCGACCGTGGCTGTCTACCAGACCGACGTGGCCGGGTTCGGGGGCCGTTACGGCTTCGGCTTCGCGGCGGAGGCGGTCTGGGGCTGGATCCGCCGGGTGCACAACCAGGCCGACGTGACCCTGGCGCCGTCGAGCGCGGCGGCGTGGATGCTCACCCAGCACGGCGTCGACCGGGTGGCCCGGTGGGGACGGGGGGTCGACCTGGACCTCTTCAACCCGCAGCACCGCAGTCCGTCACTGCGCCGGCAGCTGGCACCGGGCGGAAAGCTGCTGGTCGGATACGTCGGTCGGTTGGCGCCGGAGAAGCAGGTGCACCTGCTGGCCCACGCAGCCCGGGTCCCCGGCATCCGTACGGTGGTGGTCGGCGCCGGCCCGTCGGCCGGGCGACTGCGCCAGGCGCTGCCGGCGGCGGTGTTCGTGGGCGCGAAATCCGGCCCCGAGCTGTCCGCCCACTTCGCCTCCCTCGACGTGTTCGTGCACACCGGGGCGGAGGAGACGTTCTGTCAGGCCATTCAGGAGGCCCTGGCCTCGGGCGTCCCGGTGGTGGCGCCGGCGGCGGGTGGCCCCCTCGACACGGTGCACCACGGTGACAACGGCTTCTTGTACCCGGCCAGCCATCCCGCCCTCATCGGGGAGGCCATTCGTGAGTTGGCCGGCGACGCCGGTATGCGAGGCCGGATGTCCCGTCGGGCCCGTGAGTCCGTACTGGGCCGCGGCTGGTCGCCGCTCGGCGACGAACTGCTCTGCCACTACCGGGCGGTGATCTCCGGGGCCCGCACCTCCCGTCCGGCCCTGGCCGCAGCCTGACAGCTCCCGCCGTCCGGGCTGACCTCCGGATCGGGGGGTTCCGGGTGGACAGTGCCGATCGACCCTGTCGGCGGTAAGCGGTTGCGTCGCATGTTGATGGACATGACGACACCGCGGGACAGCCGGATCCGGGGCGCTCGGCGCCAGAACCACCGGTCGGCGTTGCGGCACCGCTCCTGAACCGGGTCACGGGGCGTCGGGCCGGTGAACTCGGTCGACCTGGTCATCCTGGCCCTCCTCCTGCTCGCGGCCCTACGGGGATTCCAGGCCGGGGCCGTGACCCAGGTGGCGATGCTGGTCGGCCTCGGTCTCGGGCTGATCGCCGGCGTGATCCTCGCCCCGCCGCTGTCGGGGCTGTTCAGCGGGACGGCGAGGGCGCTGGTGGCCCTGCTGGTCACCGTCACGTGCACCGCCGCCGTGGGTCTGGCCGGGGAGCAGGTCGGGCGCCGGGCCCGGCGGACGCTCCGGCCCGGAGTGGCGGCCAGAGCGGACGCCCTGGCCGGGGCTGCCGTGGGCCTGGCGGCCACGCTGCTGGTGGTCTGGGTGTTCGGGACCGTGCTGTCCAACAGCCGCTATCCGGCCCTGAACCGGGCCCTCCAGGAATCGGGCTTCCTGCGGGCGGTCGACGAGGTCCTACCGCCGCTTCCGGGCCTGCTGGCCCGGGTGGAGTCGTTCCTGTCCGAACGCGGCTACCCGGTGGTCTTCGTCAACCTCCCGCCCGGGGCCGTGACGCCGGCGGTGCTACCAGACGAGGCATCCATCCAGCCGGCGTTCCTGGCGGCCCGGGACTCCACGGTCAAGGTCGTCGGCACGGCGTGCGACCTGGTCGAGTCCGGCTCGGGCTTCGTGGCCGCCCCCGGCCTGGTCGTCACCAACGCCCACGTCGTGGCCGGCGAGGCGCACACCCGGGTGGTGGACGCCTCGGGCACCCACCAGGCGGAGGTGGTGCTGTTCGATCCGGGTCTGGACGTCGCCGTGCTGAGGGTGCCGGGGCTGGTCGATCCGGTGCTGCCCATAGTCGACCAGCCGGTGGCCCGCGAGACCACCGGCGCCATCATGGGCTACCCGGGAGGCGGCCCGCTGCAGGCCGAGCCGGCCGCGGTCACCGCCCGCCTCCAGGCCACCGGGCTCGACATCTACGGCACGGCGGTCACCAGCCGCAGCGTCTACGAGCTGCACGGCGAGGTGAAGCCCGGCAACTCCGGGGGACCGCTGGTCGCCAGCGGCGAGCCCACAGGTACCGCCGGGTTGGCGCCGGGGACGGTCATCGGGCTGATCTTCGCCAGCTCGTCGAGCACCCCCGGTGTGGGTTACGCCCTGACCATGGGCGCGGTTTCCTCCGACATCAGCCGAGCCGGGCAGTCCAGCGCGGCCGTGAGCACCGGGGCCTGCCTGCCCTGACGCTGGGTCGGCCGGTTAAGTGGTCGGGGCGGTGACGGTCACCAGCCCGGCGTCCTCCACCCGGGCCGTCCATCCGGCCCAGGAGAAGCCGGCGGCCGCCTCCAGGAAGTCCCCCGGGGCCTCGAGCAGGTGGCGGGCGAAGCGGCCCTTGGCCGCTTTGGCGCCGTGGCCGGCCGCGCCCGAGCCCCCGGCGGCCAGGAAGTTGACCGTGACCGCCTTGATGCCCGCCGCCGGCAGGTCCAGGGCTCTTCGGTGTTCGCCCGGCAGCAGGTCCCACACCTCGCCCCCGGCCGCCTCCGCGGCGAGCGCCGCGGTCAGCCGGGGCTTCCAGTACCGGGCCAGCGGGCCCGGTCCGGGCAGGCTGGCGCCCATCTTCAGCTTGTAGTCGGGGACCGGCTCGTCGAAGCCGAACAGCCCGCCGAGCCCCGAGACGACCAGGACCCGGCCCGCCCGTCGTCGTCCGGCCCGGCTGAGGCCCCCTGGATCGAGGTGCTCCCAGACCACCCCCCGGTAGCGCTGCCAGGCCGGCAACACCGGAGCGCCCACCGCCGACCGGTTGGCCTGCGCCGCGGCATGGGCCCGCTCTCCCCGCAGCCCGGTCAGCCGGGCGACCAGGGCCGGGTCGGCCATGGCCGAGGCCAGCGCCGCCGCCACCTCGGCCCGGCCCTCGGCGATGGAGCGGTGCCGCCCGGCGGCCGGGTCCCATCCGCCGCCGCCGCCCGGGCCCTTGCCCTCGGAAGGAGGCAGCAGCAGCAGGGGAACCATCCCTCCAGCATCACCTCCGGGTCCCGCTGGAAGCCAACCGGCGACCGGGGCGGTCAGATCCCCAGCGCCTCCCGGGCCCGGTCCAACTCGGCCGGGTCCGCGGTGGTCGGCACCAGGAACAGCTCGTCGCAGCCGGCCCGGCGGGCCGCCTCCGCGGCGTCGCGCAACGCCGCCGGGGAGTGCACCGGGGCCCGCGCCGCCGTTTGGCGGGCGAATCCCTCGTCGAATATCCGCAGGTACCGGTACACGTAGTCGGAGAGCCGGTCCCGGGCGTCGGGCCCCAGGGCGAACCACAGGTTGGTCGAGAAGTGCGGGGGATCGGTCCGCCCGGCCGCGGCCCACGCGTCGAACACCTTCTGGCGCTGACCGGCCAGGGCCTGCTCGTCCACCGTGGTGATGGAGGACGGATCGTTGACCCCGGCAGCCCAGCTGGCCGCCCGGGCGGTGGCCTTCGGCCCGACCACGCCGGCCACGATCGGCGGGCCGTCCGCCTGGACCGGCGGGGGACCGACCGGATCGGATCCCTCGAACGGCGGCTCCTGGGCCCAGATGGCGCGCATCCGGGCGACCTGGTCGTCCATGCGCTGCCAGCGGCGGGCGAAGTCAGCCCCCAGAGCCCGGTAATCCTGCTCGCGGCCACCCACCCCCACGCCGAGAGTCAGCCGGCCGCCGGCCAGGCGATCCACCGAGGCCATGTCCTTGGCCACCTGGACCTCGCTGTGGGCCGGGAGGACCACCAGGGTGGTCCACAGCCGGACCCGCTCGGTGAGAGCAGCGGCGCCGGCCAGCTGCACCAGCAGCGAGTGGCTGGGGAAGGTCACCCGCTCGGGGACGGCCAGGCCGGACCACGGGCCCTCGTCTATCCGCCGGCACCACGAGACGAACTCGCGGCGCCCGTGCGGCAGCATCGTCGGCAGCGTCATGGCGATGTCCATGGCCTGAATAATGTCCGAGCCCCGCCCTTAGCGGCGAAGGGCGGATCACCCGGGCCGGGTGAAGCCCCCGGGCGCCCCCGGACCTAGCGTCGACGGCGGAGAAAGGGCACAGCCGATGACTGACACGCAGACGGTGGAAACCATGGGCCCGGTCAGCTACCTGATCGTGGAGTTCCCCGGCGGGCGGATGACCGGAGAGGGCCTGCCCGTCCTTTTGGACCTGGTGGACCGCGGCCTCATCCGGGTCCTTGACCTCGAGTTCCTGGCCAAGGACCTCGACGGCGGGGTGCGGGCGGTGCAGCTGGCGGACCTGGACGGGGACGGGAAGCTCGACCTCTCGGCTTTCGAGGGGGTGTCGTCGGGCCTGGTCGACGAGAGCGACCTGGCCGAGGCGGCATCGGCCATCGACCCGGGCTCGGCGGCGGGGATCCTGATATTCGAGAACCGCTGGGCCGCCCAGCTGGCCCACGCCCTGCGCCGGGGCGGGGCCGAGTTGGTGGCCGCCGGGTTCATTCCTCTCGACACGCTGGTGGCCTCGCTCGACGCGACGGAGAAGTCCGGCGCCTGACCCAAGGAGGTGGATCCATGCCACGACTTCTGAGAGGGGTGGCGAGGACGGCCGTGGTGGCGGGCACCGCCACCGCGGTATCGGGCCGGGTGGCCCGCCGGCAGGGGAACCGCTGGGCCCAGCAGGAGCAGCAGGCGGCCGCCGACCAGCCGCCGCCCGAGGCGCAGTCCCAGCCGGCCCCGGCCCCGGCTCCTCAGCCCGATCCTCTGGCCCAGCTGAAAGAGCTCGGCGAGCTCCACGCCCAGGGGGTGCTCACCGACGAGGAGTTCGCGGCCCAGAAGGCCAAGATCCTGGCCGCCACCTGACCGGTCCCGCCCCGTACCGCTAGCCCTGCCTCTGGCGGCGGCGGGACCCCAGCCACCCGGCCAGCCGCCGGCCGGCCTCGATCAGCCCGCTGGCCGCCAAGGTGACGGCCAGGGCCAGCAGCAGGCCGGCCCACGGCCGGTCCTCGAAGGCCTTGCCGCCCAGCCGGCCGATCATGAAGGCGTAGGTGGCCCATATGACCGACGCCACCGCCGTGGCCATGGCGAAGCGGCGGCGGGGGTAGCCGGTGATCCCGCACGTCAGCGTCACGGCGGTCCGCCCGGCGGGGATGAACCGGCACACCACGATCAGCCGGGCCCCGTAGTGGCCCAGGGTCCGGACCGCCCAGGCCTGCCGCTCGGCCCCCCGGGGCCCGGCGAAGAACCGGCGCTGGGCCCACCCGGAGAAGCGGCGGCCGATCAGGTAGGACACGTTGTCCCCGACGAACGCGCCGGCGGCGGCGGTGGCCACCAGCAGGGGAATCAGAGGGTCCCAGTTGCGCGATGTCGTCACGCCGAGCGCCACAACCGCGGTCTCGCTGGGGACCACCGGCAGTATGGCGTCGAGGGCCGGAAGGATGAAGGCGATCAGATACGACAGCGGCGAACCGGCCTGGAGGTGGTAGACGCTCACAGCCGCACCCCTCCCGGGTGCCCCCCCGGCCGGTGCGGACGGGACCCGGTGCCAACCAGCTCGGTCGCCGCCACAGGCTCAACCTACCGGTCGGAGGGCGGGACCATCGTCTCTGTTGTCGCCGGCGGGAGCCGGCCATGATCGGTACGGATCGAGTAGCGCTGAAGAAGGTGCGACGGGATGAGATGCCCCAACTGCCAGGCCGATGACCCCAAACCCCCGCCGAGTGACAACGGAACCACTACCTGCCCCCGCTGCGGGCACCGCTTCCCGGTCGACGAGACCGAGCCGCAGCCCGTGACAGCCGGCGAACAGGGGACCGGCGCCGGCAGGGTCAGGACCGGGTCCTGACCGCTACCGGTCGCGGTCAGGTCACCCGAGTTCGTCCAACCCGCCGAGGACCCTCTCCGACACCCGGGCCAGTACCTCCAACTCGTCGCCGGTCGTACGGTCGATGAAGAGGCGGCGGACCGCCTCGACGTGGCCGGGCGCGGCCTCCGCCAACTGCCTGCGGCCCTCCGCGGTCACCACCACATAGGCCCCCCGACGGTCGGAGTCGCACTTCTCCTTCTTGACCAGGCCCCGCTCCACCATCCGGGCCACATGGTGTGACAGGCGGCTCTGCTCCCAGCCGAGGGACCGGGCCAGCTCCAGCGCCCGCATCCTCCCCTCCTCCTCGGCGGTCAGGGCCACCAGCACCACGTAGTCGGCGTAGGACAGGGACGAGTCATCGGCGACCTGGCGGGCCAACTCGGCGGTGAGGCGCATCTGCATCAACTGCAGCGCCCGCCACGCCCGCAGCTCGCTCTTGCTCAGCCAGTTGACCCCGGTCATCGCCACCACGCTACCGGAATAGTTGATGAGTCATGTATGTTGGATGAAAAGTCAACTAGACCGAGGAGTTCGACATGAGCACCACCACCGTTCCCGCCACCGCTACCGGCACCTACAGCATCGACCCCACCCACTCGCGGATCGGGTTCGTGGCCCGTCACGCCATGGTCACCAAGGTGCGTGGCTCGTTCAACGAGTTCGAGGGCACCGGCTACTTCGACGCTGAGAACCCCGGTAACTCCAAGCTCATCCTGACCATCAAGGCGGCCAGCATCGACACCCGCAACGCCGACCGCGACGGCCACCTGCGCGGCAACGACTTCTTCGACATGGAGACCTACCCCGAGATCACCTTCGCCTCCACCTCGGTGGAGCAGAGCGGGGCGGACCGCTTCAATGTGACCGGCGACCTGACCATCAAGGGCGTCACCAAGCCGGTGACGGTGGAATTCGAGTACACCGGCACGGCCAAGGATCCCTTCGGCAACGAGCGGATCGGTTTCGAGGGCTCCACCACGGTCAACCGCAAGGACTGGGGAGTCAACTGGAACGCCGCCCTGGAGGCCGGCGGTGTCCTGGTCAGCGAGAAGGTGACCCTCGAGTTCGAGGTGTCCGCGGTCCGCTCGACCGAAGCCGCCTGAGCGCCACCGGGACCCGGGCGGTCCGACCGCCCGGGTCCCCCCTTTTTTTCCGTCACCACCTTCGTCACCGTCGTCGCCAGGAGGAGGCCCCCATGGCGTTCTCGCCCGTCCGTCTCAACCACGCCGTGCTGTTCGTAGCCGACCTGGACCGAGCGGTCCGCTTCTACACCGAGGTGTTCGGGATGGCGGTCGTCGCCCGGGAGCCCCGGGCCGACGCCGCGTTCCTGCGGCTGCCCCGCTCGGGCAACCACCACGACCTAGGACTGTTCGGGGTCGGTCCCGGCGCCGGCCCCCGCCGGCAGGGCACCGTCGGGCTGTACCACCTGGCCTGGCAGGTCGACACCATCGACGAGCTGGCGGCGGCGCGCCACGCGCTGATCTCGGCCCGGGCCATCACCGGACAGTCCAGCCACGGCGCCACGAAGAGCATCTACGGGGTCGACCCCGACGGGAACGAGTTCGAGGTGATGTGGATGCTGCCCCGGGCCGCGTGGGGCAGCTACGAGTCCTCCGCTCCTGTCGACCACCTGGACCTCGAGGCGGAACTCGACCGGTGGTCCGGGGTGGGCACCGCCGACCCGTTGGCGGCGACCACGAGCCCGGCTCCCGGGGCCCAGCCCGAGCCGCGCCCGGCCTGAGCCGCGCCCAGCCGGGGCCGCCTAGCCCGAGGTGGTGGCCCCGGAGGGGCCGCCCGACTCGGCCGCCAGCTTGATCGCCCGCAGGGTGGCCGGCATGCCGGTGCGGGCCGCCTCGCTGCGCTTGTCGATCTCGGCCGGGGCAGCGTCGCCGTAGCGCTCCTGGAACAGGGCGATTCCATCCGGCAGGAACTTCCAGGTCTCGGTGACGAGGGTCGCGCCGTCCCGGGGGGCGAAGGTGTAACCCCAGCGGACCAGCGAGCCGCCGACCACGAAGGCGAACTCCCGTCCCCGCTCGGCTGCCACCACCAGAGAGCGGGTCTCCCAGGTCCGGTCCGGCAGCTCGTTGCGACCGGTGAACCACGAGCCCGCCGCCGGGCCGGCGCCCTCGTCCCACCAGCAGGCCCGGCAGACCGGGCTCCACTCGCCCATCCTGGTGACGTCCGAGACCATGTCGTAGAGATCCTCGGCGGGCCGGTCGATGACCAGTGATTCCGAGCGCTCGAGTTCGGTCATGGACACCAGTGTGCCAAGGCTCCGTCGGGGGCGGCTGTGGCAGACTCCGCCTCATGGGCTCCGAGGTGACCAACGAGGAGATCGTCCGCCGGTTCTGCGCCGCCTTCTCCCGGCGCGACGTGGACGAGCTGGTCGGCTTCTTCGCCGCCGACGCGGTCTACCACAACATCCCCCTTCCGGCCGCCGCCGGCTCGGACGCCATACGCGCCAGCCTGAACGCGTTCGTCCCCGGCTCTCCCGAGATCGAGTTCGAGATCCGCAACCTGGCCTCGAACGGCCCGGTGGTCTTCACCGAGCGGGTCGACCGCATGACCTTCGGTGGCCGCGAGGTGGAGCTGCCCGTCGGCGGGGTGTTCGAGCTCGAAGGCGGGAAGATCCGGGCCTGGCGGGACTATTTCGACATGCAGATGTTCCTGGGGACGTCCGGGAGCTGAAGCCGGGGCGCCCGAGCTCGGTGAACAGTTGACCGTCATATAAGGCACCCAACTGTTCACCGGGTCGCCCGGGTCGGATCCGTTGAACAGTTCCCGCAGGAGCGCCCGCCGCCCGGCCGCCGGGACTGCGGTGCGTCGTCGACTACCAGCTGGGCCAGTCGGCGGCAACCACCCCGGAGGTGGAGGAGCTTCCCACCACCCCCGACGGGGCCCCCAGGGACGTCAGCAGGTCGTTGAAGTTGATCCCGTAGGCGGTGGGGGTGGAAGAAGCGTCGGCCGACGAGCTCCACTCCCCGGCCTTGGCCGCCATGGTGTCACCGTAGCTGTCGGCGGCCCAGCCGATCTCCATGTCGGGATAGGCGTCGTGGAGCGTCCCGAGGACGGTGTCCATCGTGACCGCCTGGCCGACGGTGACCGCCGGCGTGACGTTCTCGGCGACGTAGACCATCTTGCCGGCGGCCGGACCGTCGGTGAGGCGGTACGAGATGAAGGTACCGGCCGGCCAGTTGCCTGCCGTGGAGGTGACCACGCCGTCGCCGATGGCGTAGATGGGCCCGGATCCGCCGTAGTCCACGCCCTCGTCGACCCGCTCGGGCCGCAGGCCGGTGACCGCCCGCAGCGGGTTGGCGTACCCGCTGGCGATGCCGGTGGCCATGCCCACCACGCGGGCGTGCAGGCCGGTGCCCGACCCGTAGAACGGGGCGTCGCCGTAGTTGAAGATCCCGCCGTCGGAGGCCACCATCCAGTAGCCGGCCCCGTCGGCGGTGGGGCTCATGGCGATTATGGGCTGTGACAGGTGCACGCTCCCGGTGGAGCCGTAGAAGCGGGCGTCGCCGTAGGAGAAGACGCCGCCGTCGGAGGCCACCATCCAGTAGCCGGCCCCGTCGGGGGTGGCGGCCATGCCGACCACCGGCTGGTCGAGCCGGATGCCGCCGGTGGAGCCGTAGAAGCGGGCGTCGCCGTAGGAGAAGACGCCCCCGTCGGCGGCCACCAGCCAGTAGCCGTGGCCGTCGGGGGTGGCGGCCATGCCGACCACCGGCTGGTCGAGCCGGGTGCCGCCGGTGGAGCCGTAGAAGGGGGCGCCCCCGAAGGAGAAGATCCCGCCGTCGGAGGCCACCAGCCAGTATCCGCCGGTGGCCGGGTCGGCGGCGATGCCCACGATGGGCTTGTCCAGCCTGGTCCCGGTCATGGATCCGTGGGACACGGCGTTCCCCAGCGCCACCACCGCCCCGTCGGCCTCGGCTGCGTAGGCGCCGTGGCCGTCCGGTGTCGAAGCCACCCCCACCACCGGCGACGCCGGGGCCCCGACCGTGGCCGAGAACGCCCCGCCGTAGCCGACCAGGGATCCGGCGGAGGTGAGCAGGCTGTACGCCAGCGACGAGCCCGACGGGCCGGACGGGCCCGAAGCCGCCGGCGGGCTGGTCGTCGATGTCGTCGGCGAACCGGTGGTGGCCCAGGCGCTGGAAACGACGGCCGGGCTGCCGGCCGCCAGAACTCCGGCGCCGACGGCCAGCGCCGTCCGGAGGGACGCCCGGCGCCGGGTCGTGGTGGTGGTGCTTTGGTACGTGGGCATGGGGATGCTCTCCGTTCGGGTGGCCACCTCCGCCGGGCGGCCCGGTGTACAGATCGGCAGGCCGGGCCCGCCACCTGAGTGGTCGGTCCTAGCCGGAGCGGCCGAACAGGGCGGCGTAGGCCTGGTTCTCCCGCCGGCGGGCCTCGGCCGCGGCGGGGCGCTCCCCGGCGCGCATCAGCGATTTGATGGTGCGGGTGGCGGACCGGTCGTGCTCGGCTATGCGCTGGGCGGCGGCGAGCGCCTCGGTGAGTACCGATCCGGCCGGGCACGCTGCGGTGGCCAGCCCTGTGGCGACGGCCTCCCCGGCGGTCAGCCACTCGCCGGTCAGCAGCATCCGGGCCGCCGGCTGCCAGCCCATGCGGGCCGGGAACAGGTAGCTGCTGGCCGCCTCGGGCGGCACTCCCATGGCCGCGAACGGCGTCATCAGCCGGGCCGTTTCCGAGATGTAGACCAGGTCGAAAAAGGTCAGCATGGTGGCGCCCAGGCCGACGCCGGGACCGTTTACCGCGGCGACCAGGGGGAGGTCGACCTCCGCCAGGGCGTCGAGCAGCCGGGGGAACGCCTGATCGGCTCCGGGCGGGGACTGGCCGGCGGCGATGGCCGCCAGTTCGCCCAGGTCGGTGCCGCCGGTGAAGGCCGCGCCGGCCCCGGTGACGACCGCGGCCCTGACGCTCTCGTCGGCATCGGCGCGCCGCAGGGCGCCGGCCAGGGCCTGGTACAGGCCGACGGTGAAGGCGTTGCGCTGGTCCGGCCGGTTGAGCGTCAGCACCCGGACCGGGCCGTGGTCGGACTCCAGCAGCTCCGGCTCGCCCGACGGCTCTGGTCCGGCTGCGCCGTCCCGGCCGGTCATCTCGCGCCCCCCGGGCGGTACGCCCCCCTCTGCATGGGCGACAGGATACGTGGCGCCACCCGGCCCGGGTAGGGTGCGGGCGTGCCCGCATCAGCCCTCCTGCGTCCCTCTCTGGTGTCGGCCGGTGGCCTGGTCGCCGGCTTCGCCGTGGCCCGGCGGTCCGGTCGCCGGCAGGCGGGCGGCGCCGTGTTCGCCGCAGCCGGGGCCTGGAGCGCCCGTAAGTGGTTCAAGACCCTCGGGGCCGGGCCGGCCCTGGGGTTGTCCGCCCTCTACGTGGCGGCCATGGGTGGCTCCCACCCGCTGGCCAAGCGGATCGGCGCCTGGCCGTCGGTCGCCGCGGTCACCACCGTCGTGGTCGCCGCCTCCGAGCTCGGCTCCCGCCGCCGCCCGGCGGCGGGGTAACCGGCCCGAACGGGAAGGTACTAGCGGGCCGACCGCCGGGACCGGAAGGCCGCCACGTTGACCCGGTTGGCGCAGGTGGTCGAGCAGTAACGCTTCGAGGAGTTGCGCGACAGGTCGACCAGCACCGACTCGCAGTCCTCGGCGGCGCAGACCCGCATGCGGCCGCGCTCGCCCTGGCGGACCACGTCCACCATGGCCATGGCCGCCTCCACCGCCATCCGGTCGGCCAGGGGAGTCCCCGGGTCGGTGGCGTGCAGGTGCCAGGGCCAGCCGTCGTGGCGGACCAGCTGCGGCAGGGCCGCGTGCTCCCGCAGGAGCCGGTTGGTCAGCGCCGCCACCCGCTCGTCGTCGAGCTCCCACAGCTGGCGCAGGACCGGCCGCAGGGCCCGCACCGAGTCCAGCTCCGAGGCGTCGCTGCGGCGGCTCCCGGTCCAGCGCCATTCCGCCACGAAGGCGTCCAGCGCGGCCCCGTCGGTGAGCGTGTCACCGTCGCGGCCGTCGGTGTTGACGAGAGCGGCTGCGGCCAGCAGGGCCGATTCGGTGTCGTGGGCAAAGATGTGCGTCATGGGCTAAAGGCGCTTTGACTACTGACATGGTGGCCCGTACAGTGGCCGTCATGAGCATAGTGCCTATACGCCCATTACGCCGGGGCGCGGTGCCGGGGGGTCTGGCGGTGGCCTTCCTGTCGGCTGCGGCGTTCGGGGTGGCGGGCACCCTGGCGACCTCCCTGCTGCGCTCCGGCTGGACCCCCGGTGCCGCCGTCGCGGCCCGCCTGGTGGTGGCGGTGGTGGCCCTGGCCGTACCGGCCTGGCGTTCCATGCGCGGGCACTGGTCGGGCCTGCGGGGCAGCGCCCCGACGGTGGCCGCCTACGGGCTGCTGGCGGTGGCCGGGGCCCAGCTGTGCTACTTCCAGGCCATCCAGCACCTGTCGGTAGCCGTGGCCCTTCTCCTGGAGTACTCCGGCACCCTGCTGGTGGTCGCTTGGATGTGGGCCCGCCACCACCAGGTCCCCTCCCGGGTCACGGCCATGGGGGCGGTCCTGGCCATGGCCGGGCTGGTCCTGGTGCTCGACCTGACCGGCGACCATCACCTGGATGTGGTCGGGATCCTGTGGGGCCTCGGGGCTGCCATCGGCCTGGCCGCCTACTTCATCGTGTCGGCCGACGCCGACGAGCCGCTACCGCCTCTGGCGGTGGCGTGGGGCGGGCTGGCGGTGGGCGCGGCCGCCATCGTCCTGGCCGCGGCGGTCGGGGCGCTCCGGTGGCGGGCCCCTCTCGTCGACGTCACCCTGGCCCACTCCCGGGTCAGCTGGCTGGTGCCGGTGCTGGCCATCGGGGTGGTGGCGGCCGCCCTGGCCTACGCCACCGGCATCATCGCCGCCCGGGTGCTCGGGGCCCGGATGGCGTCGTTCGTGGGGCTGGCCGAGGTTCTGTGCGCGGCGATCTACGCCCGGGCACTGCTCGGCGAGCGGCTGGCGCCGGTGCAGATGCTGGGCGGCCTGCTGGTCCTGGCCGGCATCGCCGTGGTCCGGGCCGGGGAGCCGGCCACTGCGGCCCCGGTGGTGGAGATGGAGCTGCTCGAGCCGGCGGCCTGACCGGCGGGCCGGCCGCCGCCTGCCGGACGGGGCCGGCGCCCATCGGACAGGATCTGGGTCATGGCCGAGCACCTTTTGATCTCCGGGCCCGAAGACGGTGTGGTCACCGTGACCCTCAACCGGCCGGAGAAGCGCAACGCCCTGTCGATCGCCGTGCGCGACGAGCTCACCGGGGAGCTGGGGCGGCTGGCCGCCGACGAGGCGGTCAAGGCGGTGATCCTCACCGGGGCCGGCCCGGTGTTCTGCGCCGGGTTCGACATCGGCGAGTTCGATCTCCACGGGCCCGGGGACCAGGAGCGGCTCTGGGAGTCCAGCGAGCGGTTCCACCTGGCCTGTCTGACTTTCCCGCTGCCCCTCATCGCCGCCGTCAACGGTCCGGCCGTCGCCGGCGGGTTCGACCTGGCGGTCATGTGCGACATGAGGGTCGCGGCCGACACGGCCCGCTTCGCCCACCCCGAGCACGCCTGGAGCGACGTCGTCTACGGACCGCTCCACGACATCGTCGGTGGCGGCCTGGCCCGCGATCTGTGCTTCACCGGGCGGTCGATCGATGCGGACGAGGCCCGGTCGATCGGCCTGGTGTCGAGGGTGGTGGCGCCCGGGGAGCTGCCGGAGGCGGCGCGCCAGGTTGCCGCTGAGGTGTGCCGGGCTCCCCGCCCGGTGCTGCTGCGGATGAAGGCCCGGGTCATCCGCCGGGCCCGGGTGGTCCTGGCCGGGGAGGGCCCTGACGGCTCAGCGGCCCGGCTGGAGCTGTAGCCGCCGCGCTGACCCGCCGCCTGCGGCCGGGCGGGTGGGGCTCAGCGGGGCGGGCGGGCGGCCCAGTCGTCTATGAGCTTCCGGGCGATGCTGATCCGACCGGGGATGGCCGGCAGCTCGTCGCGTCCGAACCACGCTGCGTCTGCGATCTCCTCCCCGTCGCAGACGATCTCCCCCCCGGCGTAGTCGGCGTGGAAGCCCAGCATCAGCGAGTGGGGGAACGGCCAGGGCTGGCTGGCGAAATACCGCAGCGCGCCGACGTGCACCCCCACCTCCTCGTACACCTCCCGGCGCAGCGCGTCCTCGACGGTCTCTCCCGGCTCCACGAATCCGGCCAGGCAGGAGTACATGCCCGAGGGCCAGCCGGCGTTGCGGGCCAGTAGGACCCGGCCGTCCTCCCTCTCCACCAGGGTGATGACCGCCGGGGCCAGGCGGGGGAACGCCAGCAGCCCGCACGCCGGACAGCGGCGGGCCCGCTCGTGCTCCGACTGCTCGGTGGGCGTGCCGCAGTGGCCGCAGTAGCGGTGGTTGCGGGCCCACGCCACGAGCTGCACCGCCCGCCCGGCGGCCGCCCAGGTCGACTCGTCGACCCGGGGGTACAGGCTCATGAGGTCCACGAACCGGCGCCCGTCGGCCTCTTCGTCGGTGTCGACGGCCCAGCACTGCCGGTCCCCGACCGTTCCCACGAACAGCGCCGATGACGGCCGCGGGGCCGGCCCGTCCAGCGCGTCGACCGACACCTTGCTGCCCGAGACCGACACGACGAGCAGGGGCCCCTCGGCCGGGGCGGGGGGGCTGGAGGGGGGGATCAGCATCACGGGCAGTCTGGCCGATGTGCAGGTGGTGCCGGTCCGGCCCTGCTCGATCGTGGGCGACTAGATCGTGGACTATACGATGGGGGGTATGGAAGCCGCCCATCCCGCAGCCACCTCCGGGTTCCCGGGCCGTTCCGGATCCGGCGGTGCAACGGCTGGTGACCGGCCCGCGCCCGACGGGGACATGCTGGCGCTGGAGCGCCAGGTGTGTTTCGCCCTCGCGATAGCCACCCGCAGCGTGCTGGCCGTCTACCGGCCCATTCTGGAGCCGCTGGGCCTGACCCACCCGCAGTACCTGGTCATGTTGGCCCTCTGGGGTCAGTCCCCGCTGTCGGTCAAGGAGCTGGGCGGCCTCCTCCAGCTGGATTCGCCGACCCTTTCGCCCCTCCTGAAGCGCCTCGAGGCGGCCGGGCTGATCACGAGAACCCGGCGGTCCGACGACGAGAGGGTGCTCGACGTCGATCTGACCGGGGCCGGCCGGGCCCTGCGCCAGCAGGCGACCGGGGTGCCGCCGCAGGTCATCGAGCGGCTCGGGATGGATATAGGCCGCCTGGAGGAGCTGCACGCTGCGCTGACCGAGCTCATCGGCGCCGCCCGACGGGCCGGAGCCGATCCCCTGCCGCCCGACGCTCCATCCCCGGCCGGCTGAGGCCGCCCGGGTCGGCGGCCCAGCGCCGGCGGCTCAGAGTGCGGCCGCTCCGGACTGGCCGGTTCTCTGCAGCAACTGGCGGGCCAACCCCACCGCGTTGGCCTTTCGCTCGAACGGCCCCCAGTACATGGAGGTGTTGGCGCCCTCCCGGTATCCGAGGGCGTCGGTGATCACCCGGTGCCCGGTGTGGGACGCCTCCGGCAGGGCCTGCTCCCCGGCATCGTGCAGCGACAGAACCTGACCGGTCAGGACTCCGTGGGCGCAGCGGGTGGCCTGCAGCACGAGCCGGGTGAGACCCCGGCGCCACAGCAGCCCGCCGGTCCGGCGGGCGATCTCGGGCATCTGCGCCCGGAACCAGGCCCGCACCGCCTCCGGGTCGGTGTGCACCGTCGGGTCGTCCGGCCCGCTCAGCGCCCGGGGCGAGGTGGCGAGGATGGCCCAGGTCATGGGGTTGGCCAGCCGGGCCGGATCGGCGGGCTCGGAGCCGACGAACGTGACAGCCGATGCATCGGTCACCGGCGCTGCCAGGTCGTGCCAGGTGGTGTAGCAGACGGCGGCGTTGCGCCCGTGCAGGTGGAGGTCCCGGTGGGCGCGGGCCAGGCTGCGCAGCGCATCGGCCGCCAGCGGCCGATCGGCCACCGCCACGATGTCCACGTTGCTCTGTCGGGGGCTGAGGTCACCGAGACCGGGCGAGCCGACGAGGTATACAGCCGAGCGGTGCCCTGCCGCGGCAGCGCTGAACCGCTCGACGAATCCAGCCGCCAGTTGGTCTATCTGATCCTGCACGAACACATCGTACCCTAACTATTTGAGGGTGACTCGATGCTGGCGGCCGGCCCGGCCCAGGCCGCCGGGCCGCCCCGCCGGGCCGGCCGCCCCTGGGTCAGCCGGCCGCCGACATGTCCCAGCCGGTCCTCGAGGCACACCAGGCCCACAGGCGGGCCTGGTCGGCGGCCGGGTCGGAGGATCGGGTCCAGGGCAGCTTGTGCTCCGAGCGGGCCCGCCGGTCCAGCCAGAAGCGCCCCGTCGACCCGCCCGCTCCGGGATCGGTGGCCAGCCACACCAGGGTGTCGACGCCCTGGTGCGGGGTCCGCAGGATCATCCGGGTGGCCCGGTGGAAGCTCGGTAGAGACGAACGCACCCCGGGGGTGTCGGCCCATCCCGGGTGCATGGCGTGGAACACCACTTCCGAGCGCTCCACCCGGCCGGCCCATTCGCGGTTGAGCACGATCTGGGCCCGCTTGGCCCGGGCGTAGGCGGCCACCCCGTCGAAGTCGTGCGGGCCTCCCTCCAGCTGGGCCAGGTCGAAGCGCTGGGAGTACATCCCCCCGGAGGAGACGGTCAGCACCCGGGACGGTCCGGGTCGTCCGGCCGTCCGCCGGCGCAGCGCCGGCAGCAGCAGCCCGGTGAGCAGGAACGGGCCCAGTACGTGGGTGGCCACCGTCAGCTCGGTACCGTCGGCGGCCTTCTGGTAGTCCCGGGTGAGCATCCCGGCGTTGTGGATGAGCACGTCCAGGGTGTCGTGCCGGTCGAGGTACTCGGCGGCCGCCCGTCGCACGGCCTGCTGGTCGGACAGGTCGGCCACGATGTACGACACGGCATTGCTGGCCGCCCTCTCCGCTATGCGGTCCCGGGCCTGGCGGGCCCGGTCGGCGTCGCGGCCGATGAAGGTGACGGAGGCGCCCAGCCGGGCCAGCCAGGTGGCCGCTTCCTCCCCCAGCCCGGAGGTGGCGCCGGTGACCATCACCCGGGCGCCCGGTGCCGCCGAGGGCTCCGCCCAGCCGCCCAGTCGGCTGCGCAACTCGAAGCCGACCTTGGAGAAGCTGCCGACCACGCTGGCTTCGAGCAGCTCGTCGACCACCCCGGCGATCATCGCCCGGCTCCCGGCCGGGACCCCTCAACGGTGTCTGCCATCACCCCGCCAGTCTCCCACCGACCCGGTCGTTACCGGATGGGCCGCTGACGTCCCGGGGGTTGCCCCGACTGGCCTACCGGCGGAAGACCTGCGAGTCGTCGGCGAACGCCTTGAACTCGAGGGCGTTGCCGGCCGGGTCGTAGCAGAACATGGTCCACTGCTCGCCCGGCTGCCCGGCGAAGCGCACGTGCGGGGCGATGACGAAATCGACCCCGGCCTGCTCGAGCCGTCCGGCCAGCCGGCGGAACTCCTCCACGTCGAGCAGCAGCCCGAAGTGGGGGACCGGCACGGCGTCGCCGTCCACCGGGTTGGTGCCTGCCACCCGTCCCCCGCCGGAGGGCACAAGATGGGTGACCAGCTGGTGGCCGCGCAGGTCCCAGTCCACCCACGTGTCGGCCTCCCGGCCCTGGGGGCAGCCCAGCAGATCCCCGTAGAAGCGGCGGGCCGCGTCGAGGTCGTCGACGGGGATGGCCAGGTGGAAGCGGGGCCGCCGACCGTCTGTGCTCATGGGTATCCCTCCGGGGCCGGCCGCCGGCCGACCGGGTCGCTCGAGCGGGACCGCGGACGGCGGTCGCGCCGGATTCAGTCGAACAGGACGATACCGGCCGTCTGGCTGGCCACCCCGAGCAACGAGCCTCCGGTCGACCACAGCCCGGCGCCGCCGTGAACGTATCCCCCCGAGACCAGGTGGGGCTCCACGTGGACCAGCACCCACTCGCCTTCCGGCTCGGGCCCGAAACGCACGGTGTTGTCCAGGCTGGTGCCCGCCCCGGTCCGCCCGGCGGCCCGGAGGACCCCGTTGGGCACGATGTCGGCCACGAAGGCCATTCCGGCCCGGCTCAGAGGCCGGCCCTCGAGGCGCATCCACATCGAGCCCCGCTCGTCGGCCAGGCGGGCGTCGGTGATGCTCAGCCACCCGGGCCGCTCATCGGGGCCGGTGACGAACGGCCGGGGCACCCACCGGGGGCAGTCGGCCGGGGGCGGCACTTCGGGCATCTGGGAGAACTGGGCCTGCAGGGGCCCGGGGCGGGGTTCGCCGGTCGCTCCCTGGCCGGAGAACACCAGGCGCTCGCCGTCCCAGCCCGTCACCCGGACCTGGGAGGTCCGCCGTCCCCCCGCCACGATCTCCACCCGGCAGTCCATCCGGGCTCCCGTCGGGGCGCTGGCCACGAACTGCGCTGTGGTCCACAGGGCCCGTCTGCCCGTCTCGGCCTCCATCACCGCAGTGGCCACCGCCACTCCGGTGCCGCCGTAGAACTTCAAGTCGAGGCGTGACAGGCTCGGAGCCAGGACGAAGCTCCAGTGGCCCGGGCCGACCCTCTCCAGGCCCAGCCACTCCAGGTCCGATCCGTCGGTCACACTCTGCTCCTCGGCGTTGGGGGACACGAGAGCCTACCGGG
>JAKAXN010000383.1 GCA_021816565.1 Actinomycetes bacterium | reverse complement strand
GAGTCCATCGGGACCGGAGGGATACTGGCCCGCTACTCCGCCGAGGGGGTCACGACCGTGCTGGTCACCTGCACCGACGGCGGGTGCGGCGACGGCGAGGGCGGGGTCAAACCCGGGGAGCCCGGACATGACCGGGCCGCCGTGGTGGAGGCCCGCCGGCGGGAGCTGGAGAGCAGCTGCCGGGCCCTCGGGGTCTCGCACCTCGAGACGCTCGGCTACGCCGACAGCGGGATGATGGGCTGGGCGGACAACGACGCCCCCGGCTCGTTCTGGACCACCCCCGTCGAGGAGGCCGCGGCCCGGCTGGCCGGGCTCATCGCCCGCTACCAGCCCCAGGTCCTGGTCACCTACGACGAGAACGGCTTCTACGGCCACCCCGACCACATCCAGGCCCACCGCATCACCGTGGCCGCCATGGAGGCCACCGCCACCGCGGCCAAGCTGTACTACACCGCCGTCCCCCGTAGCGCCATCGCCGGCTTCGCCGCCCGCATGCGGGAGATGGGCCTGACCCTCGGGGACGGGGACGGGGACGGCGGCCCCGACATCGAGTGGGGGACGCCCGACGATCTGGTCACCACCCACATCGACGTCAGCGGGTACACCGGCCAGAAGTACGACTCGATCGCCTGCCACGCCAGCCAGGCCGAGAACATCTTCTTCCTGAAGATGGGCCGCGACGCCTTCGCGGAGATGATGGGCGTCGAGACCTTCGTGCGGGTCAGGGACCGCACCGGGGCCCCGCTGCCCGAGTCGGACCTGTTCGCCGGGCTCCGCTAGCGGCCGTGGGGGAGGGGTCCGGGTGGGGCTGACACCGGCGCAGGCCCGGGAGCTCATCGCCGGGGTGGTCGCCCCGGCGGTCCATCCCGAGAGGGTCCCGCTGACCGTCACGGCCCGGCACCTGCCGGGCGAGCCCATCCCGGCCGCCGAGGCGGTGGCCGGCCCGTTCGAGCCGTTCGGGCTCGGTGGCCGGTGGGGCGGTATGTGGGCCACCACCTGGTTCCGATTCCGGGGCGAGGTGCCGGGCAGCTGGTCCGGGCGGGAGGTGTCCGCCCTCGTGCACCTGGGCGGGGCCCGCACCGTCGGCTTCAGCGCCGAGGGGCTGGTGTTCGATACCCAGCTGCGGCCCCTGCAGGGCCTGCACCACGAGCACCGCGAGATCCGGATCAGCCGGGCCGCCCGGGCCGGTGAACCGGTCGACTTCTACGTCGAGGCGGCGGCCAACCCCATACCTCGCTGGCACGTCGCGGACTGGCCCCGCCTCGAGCCGGACTACGGAGGGGCCCCGCTGTACGCCCTCGAACAGGCGGAGCTGGCGGTGCGGGAGCCGGAGGTGGAAGCCCTGTGGCTGGACCTCGATCTGGCGGTGCAGCTGGCGGAATGGGTCCCGGTCCGGTCCGGCGAGGCACTCGACGCCCTGGAGGAGGCCATCGCCCGGATCTCCGACGGTGGCCCCGGAGCGGCTGGCCGGGCCCGGGATGTGCTGTCAGCGGTGCTGTCGCGTCCGGGGACGCCACCGGGGCCCGGGGCCGGCCGCCACACGGTGGTGGCCGTGGGCCACGCCCACATCGACACGGCCTGGCTGTGGCCGGTACGGGAGACCCGGCGCAAGTGCGCCCGTAGCTTCGCCAACCAGCTGCGGGTCCTGGAGCGCTACCCGGAGCACCACTTCGTCTGCAGCCAGGCGGTGCAGTACCAGTGGCTGAAGGAGGGCTACCCGGACCTGTTCGAGCAGGTGCGGGCCCAGGTGGCGGCCGGCCGGTGGGAGCCGGTGGGCGGTATGTGGGTGGAGGCGGACAGCAACCTGCCGTCCGGGGAGTCCCTGGTCCGCCAGTTCGTCCACGGCAAGCGGTTCTTCCTGGAGGAGTTCGGGGTGGAGAGCTCCGAGATGTGGATACCGGACGTGTTCGGCTACTCGGCGGCGCTGCCGCAGATCGCCGTCTCCGCCGGGGTCGACGCTCTCGTGACCCAGAAGATGAGCTGGAGCGACACCAACCGGTTCCCCCACTCGACCTTCACCTGGGAGGGCCACGACGGCAGCCGGGTGCTGGCCCACTTCCCGCCGGCCGATACCTACAACGGCACCATGGCCGTGGCCGAGATGCTGGCCGACGATCGCAACTTCCGCGACAAGGACCGCTCCGCCCTCACCCTCTACCCCTACGGTTACGGCGACGGTGGCGGCGGGCCCACCGGGCGCATGGTGGAGATGGCCCGCCGGTTGGCCGACGTCGACGGACTGCCCCGTCTGGAGATCGGCTCGGCCCGGGGGTTCCTCGAGCGGGTCCGGGCGGAGGACGCCCCCATGCCCACCTGGGTGGGTGAGCTGTACCTGGAGGCCCACCGGGCCACCAGCACCACCCACGCCGACGTCAAGCTGGGCAACCGGAGGGGGGAGGAAGCCCTCCGGTCAGCCGAGATGTGGTCGGTGGCCGCCGGGCTCGACTCCGCCGCCGCTCTGGACCCCCTGTGGAAGTCCCTGCTGCTCAACCAGTTCCACGACATCATCCCGGGCTCGAGCATCGCGTGGGTCTACCGGGACGCGGCCGGCGACCACGACGCCATCCGGGCCGGAGCAGCCGGGGTGTCGGGCCGGGCCCAGGACCGCATCGCCGCGGCCCCGCAGGGCGGCGGCCTGGTGGCGTTCAACCCCAGCAGCTACGACCGCACCGAGGTGGTCGAGCTCCCCGACGGGCGGCTGGAGTTCCTGTCCGTGCCCGGCTGCGGGTGGGCCCCGGTCGCGCCGGCCGAGACCGGGGCGGCGGCGGTAGCCGCCGGCGATCGGTTCCTGGACAACGGCATCCTGCGGGTGTGCTTCGACGACGACGGGCTGCTGAGCTCGGTGTGGGACCACGCCGCCGGCCGGGAGGTGCTGGCCCCGGGGGAGAGGGGCAACCTGTTCCAGCTCCACGAGGACCACCCGAGGGCCTTCGACGCCTGGGACGTGGACCGCGAGTACCTGGACCGCTACGTCGACCTGGTCGGGCTGGAGTCCATCGGGCTGGTCGAGAGCCACCGGTGGCGGGCCGGCATCCGCGTCGTCCGCCGCTTCGGCCGGTCGGCGATCAGCCAGGTCGTCCGGCTGGGCGCCGGGTCCCGCCGGATCGAGTTCCACACGGAGGTCGACTGGCAGGAGCGCCACCGGTTCCTCAAGGTGGCCTTCCCGGTGCAGGTCCGCTCGACCCGGGCCACATACGAGATCCAGCACGGCCACATCGAGCGGCCCACGGTGGAGAACACCAGCTGGGACGTGGCCCGCTTCGAGGTGTGGGCCCACCGCTGGGCCCACCTGGGGGAGCCCGGGTACGGAGTGGCCCTCCTCAACGACTGCAAGTACGGCTACGACATCCGCGGCCACACCATGAGGCTGTCGCTGCTGCGCGGCCCCGGCTACCCCGACCCCGACGCCGATCGGGGCCGTCACCGTTTCGCCTACGCCCTCCTGCCCCATCCGGGGGACCTGCGCACCGACGGCCGGGTGATCGAGGAGGCCGAGGCCTTCAACCTGCCGCTGGCCCTCCGGCCCGGGTCGGTGGCCGGTCCCGGACGGGTGGTGGCCCTGGACCGCCCCGGGGTCAGCGTCGAGGCCGTGAAGTGGGCCGACGACGGCGACGGCGTGGTGGTCAGGCTGTGCGAGGTGCACGGGTCCCGGGGGCCGGTGACGCTCACCGCCGGCTTCGACTTCACTTCCGCCTACCCGGCCGACCTGCTCGAGCGACCCCTGCCCTCCGCCCCGCCCATCGAGCGGAGCGGTCGCCGGGTCACCGTCGAGCTGCGGCCGTTCCAGCTCGTGACCCTGCGCCTGTCAGGCGGGCACCGGCCCGTCGTCTGACCACAGACCGGCCCACGCCCGGGCCGCGGCTGCGAGAGGGTCGGGGCCGGGGGCGGGATCGGCGTCGAACCTCAGCACCTCGTCGGGGTAGCCGGCCCAGCCGGGGTCGCCGGTACGGGCGAAGGCCCCCCACGCCTGCATGTGCGCCCGGGCCACCCGGCCGGCCCCCCGGTCGTCGGGTCCGGCCGCCCCGAGGAACTCCAGCCATCCCGCACGGTCCAGGGTCCCGAAGGTGAAGGGCAGGTCGATGGCGTGGAAGGCCCCCCTCCGCCACGGGCCGCCCTCGGCTCCCCAGTCGAACTGGGCCACATGCGTCCGCCGCCCCGAACCGGCGGCCGCCACGGCCGCGGCGTGGCGGAGGGCCACCCGGCGGGCCGGCAGCCGCATGACGCAGTCCGTCTGGATCGCCGCCCAGATGTCGGCGCCGGTGCCGGCCGGGGCGTAGAAGTCCAGCAGCCGGGCCGTCCCGCTCTCCCCGGGGTCGGCGCCGGTCCCGGCCGTGATCAGCCGCCTCAGCCACCTGGCCAGCAGCGGCCGGCCGCCCTCGTCGGCCCGGGGGTCGGGGTAGAGGCGCATCTCCTCGGCGGTCCACGACACCAGCAGGTCCACCCCGGGGGCGGCGAAGCCCGTGCCGGGCTTGCCCGGCAGGAAATCCCCGTCGACGACCGGGTGCAGGGGCATGGAACCGACCGTCGCCACAAGGCCCGGCAGGGCGGCCTCCTGGGCGGCCAGCACGGCCTCCGCCGGCATGTCCCACAGCCGGCCCGGACGGTCGGCGCCGGC
>JAKAXN010000382.1 GCA_021816565.1 Actinomycetes bacterium | reverse complement strand
GGGAGTTCATCTCCGCGGCCCGGGCCGCTTTCGATAGAAGAGACGAGTCGGGGCCCCGTGACCTCCCCCCTCGGGAGGAAGGGGCGGGCGCCGGGCTCTACGACTGGCAGGAGGACCAGTGAGTTCCACCGTCCGCATGGGTGATCCCGGCTCGACCGGCAGGTTCGGCGAGTTCGGCGGCCGCTACCTTCCCGAGGCCCTGGTACCGGCCTGCCTGGAGCTGGAGCAGGCGTTCCGCACCGCCTGGTCCGATCCGGGCTTCCGCGGCCGCCTGGACGCGCTGCTGCGCGACTACGCCGGGCGCCCCACCCCGGTCACGGAGGCCCGCCGGCTGTCGGAGGAGCTGGGCATCAGGGTGCTGCTGAAGCGGGAGGACCTCACCCACACCGGCTCCCACAAGATCAACAACGTCCTGGGCCAGGGGCTCCTGACCCTGGAGATGGGCAAGACCCGGATGGTGGCCGAGACCGGCGCCGGTCAGCACGGGGTGGCCACCGCCACCGCCGCCGCCCTGTTCGGGTTGGAGTGCGTGGTGTACATGGGTGAGGTCGATACCGAACGCCAGGAGCTCAATGTGTTCCGGATGAAGCTCCTGGGCGCAGAGGTGATACCCGTCCGCTCCGGTAGTCGGACCCTGAAGGACGCCGTCAACGAGGCTCTGCGCGACTGGGTGGCGACCGTCGAGAACACCCACTACTGCCTCGGATCGGTCATGGGGCCCCACCCGTACCCGTGGCTGGTGCGCGAGCTGCAGAGCGTGGTTGGCAACGAGGCCCGGGAACAGTGCCGGGCCGTCCTCGGCGGGGCCGACCCGGACCTGGTGCTGGCCTGCGTCGGCGGTGGCTCGAACGCCGCGGGGACCTTCGCCGGCTTCGTGGAGACCGGGGCGGACCTGGTCGGGGTGGAGGCCGCCGGCGGCTCGGCCATGGGGCACGGGATCCCCGGGGTGCTGCACGGCATGCGTTCCTACCTGCTGCAGGACGAGTGGGGTCAGATCCTGGAGGCCGAATCCATCTCGGCCGGCCTGGACTACCCGGGTATCGGGCCGGAGCACGCCTACCTGTCCGACGCCGGCCGGGCCCGCTACGTGACCGCCTCGGACGACGAGGTGCTCGACGCGCTGAAGCTGCTGTCCCGGACGGAGGGCATCATCCCCGCCCTGGAGCCGGCCCACGCCCTGGCCTGGCTGGCCCGGGCCGCCCGCAGCGGGGAGGTGCCGGCCGGGACCACCGTGATGATGACGCTGTCGGGCCGGGGTGACAAGGACGCCGAGACCGTGATGAGGTTGATGCGATGAGAGGCGTGGAGGTCGAGTCCCACCTGAGGGCCGTCCGGGAGTCGGGCCGCAAGATCCTGGTCACCTACGTGACCGGCGGGCTGGGACCGGACTGGCTGCAGGTCCTGCAGGCCATGGTGTCGGCCGGGGCCGACCTGGTGGAGATCGGCATCCCCTTCTCCGATCCGGTGATGGACGGGGCCACCATCCAGGAGGCGTCCAGCCGGGCCCTGGCCCTCGGGGCCAACCCGGCGTCGATCCTCGACGACCTGGCCCGGGTGGACGTGGCGGTGCCGATGGTCGCCATGACCTATTACAACGTGGTGTTCCGGTCCGGCCACGCCCGTTTCGCCCGGATGCTCACCGACGCCGGGGTGCGCGGCGCCATCATCCCCGACATCCCCCTCGAGGAGTCCGCGGGGTGGGAGTCCGACGCCGCCGCCGGCGGGGTCGAGACGGTGCTGCTGGCCGCCCCGGTCACCCCCGACGAGCGGCTGGCCCGGATCTGTGAGCGCTCCCGGGGCTTCGTCTACGGGGTCAACCTGATGGGCGTAACCGGCGAGCGGGCGGCCGTCTCGTCGTCGGCCGGGGTGTTGGCCAAGCGGCTCAAGGAGGTCACGGACAAGCCTGTGATCATGGGTTTCGGGGTGTCGGGTCCCGAGCAGGCCGTCGCCGCCGCCCGGGATTCCGACGGGGTGGTGGTGGCTTCGGCGCTGATGCGCCTGCTGCTGGACGGGGGCGGCCCCGAGGCCGTCGCCGACGGCGTGGCCGCCCTCCGCCAGGCCCTGGACCGGGGCTAGAACCGGCCCCGCCGGCGGGCGGCGTGCGCCGGGCGCGGCCGGCCCCGCCTTTGCCGGCCGGACCACAACAGGGCGGCGGCGGCCAGCAACCCGACCCCGGTCACCGCCGCCCCGGTGGCCTGACCCGGGGCGGAGTAGCTGAAGCGGACCTCATGGGTGCCAGCCGGCACCCGGACCGCCACCATGGCGTAGTCAGCGGCCCGCAGCCGGGCCGGGCGGCCGTCGACGGTGACCGACCACCCGGGCACCTGCATGGGGTCGGCGACGACCAGGTAGCCGGCCCCGGCCGCCCGGACCGTGGCCGAGATGCCGTCGCCCGAATCCCGCCCCACGGTCACGGCCGCCGGGCGGCCCGAGCCGGGCGGCGCCGGCCGGGACAGCAGCACCGACGAGCCCGGTACACCCGCGGCCAGTGCCTCGAGCTGCGCCGCGGGGTCCGGCACGGTCCGGGAGCTGGCCGCCCAGCGGATACGGGGCAGGGCGTCCAGCCTCTGGTAGACGACGGCCCCGGCCCCGGCGTACACCAGCTTCAGGCCGTCGGCGCGGGGTCTCACCGCGGCGCAGTCGGCGGCCGGCCCGACGGCGGCCACCACCAGAGGCCCGGCGGCCCCGGCCACGGTCAGGCGGACCCTGAACGGGCCACCGGCCGGCAGGTCCTCTCCGGCGACCGGGACGGTGACCGTGGACCCCGGGCGCAGGGTACCGGTCAGGTACACCCCGGATCCCAGCCGGAAGCCCGGTCCGCTCAGGCTGAGCCCCACGGTCACCCCGCCCAGGCGGGTCCGGGGACGCAGCGGGGCGGCCAGCCGCACCGCCACCCCCCGGAGCGGCCCCCCTGGCAGGCGGCAGCCGACGGGCCCGGAGGCCGAGCTGGCGACGCCGGTGGCCGGCGCGGCGGGGGAGGGCGTCCCGGCCACGTCGGTCGGGGGCAGCACGAAGTAGCGGACGCCCATCTGGTCGAGGATGGGTTGGCGGGAGATGTCACCGGAGTTGATGTCGCCGCCGAACCCGGAGTTGGTCGGCCCCATCATGGCGTGCGGGTCGACGGTGGTGAGCAGGGTGTTCCAGCGCGGGTCGTTGAACTGGTGGCCGGTGGCGCTGCGCAGTCCGTAATAGAAGGCGGTGGCCGGGTAGAGGGTCAGGCCGGCCGATGCGAAGCGGTCGTGGCCCAGATGCGATGCCAGGAACGTGTGATCCCCGGTCCGCGGGTAGAAGGCCTTCGGGTCGTCGCCGGGCATGACGGCGTGGAAGAACTGCGCCCCCTGGGCCACGACCAGCACCGGCATGACCAGGAACGTCAGCGTGCGGGCCCGGCGGGCCGTGACCGGGTCGCCCAGCCGGGCCAGTAGGACGGTGCCGGCGGCCACCACGGCGGCCGCTGCCACGAGGGCCAGCGGGGTCCGCACGGCCCGGTCCCAGGCCGCCAGGTAGTGACCGTTCAGGGCCGCCTGGTAGCCGGAGCGGCCCACCCCGAGAGCGAAGATGGCGGCCTCGGAGCAGACGAATGCCGGCCACAGGGCCGCGGTCCAGTCGGCCCCGGCGGGCTGATCGCCGGCCGTCGCCCGCCGGCCGGCTGCGGGCCGGCCGGCTGTCAGCCAGTCGAAGCCGAAGCCGACCAGCGCCGCCAGGCCGAAATCCACGATGCAGCGGATGCGGCCTATGAAGTTGCCGGAGAACACCGGCAGCGACGACAGGGCGGAGCGGGCCGCCGGGCTGACCCAGCACAGCAGGCCGGCCAGCACCACCGCTCCCAGGAGGAATCCCCGCACCCCCGCCTGGGCCGGACGGCGGGCCTGCAGCCCGAAGGCCGCGCCCGTCACGGCCAGCACCACGGCCGCCGCCCCGACGTAGGCCACCAGCTCCACCGGGTCGGTGGGACCGTGCACCGCCCGGCCCACGATGCACAAGCCGTTGGAGGCCGGGGCCACGAGGGTCATCAGCCCGGAGAGAGGCAGTCCCCGCGACGAGAGGCCGTCCCGGTAGGCGAGGTTGTTGGTGGTGTAGAAGTCCAGGAAAGGCAGCATCTGGACCGCGGAGATGGCCACCCCCAGGATCAGCCCGCCGACGGCCATGGCCGCCGCCCCGGCCGCCGTCCACCAGTCCCGGCGGTAGCGGAAGAGGACCCTCACCACGAAGTAGCCGCCGGCCGCGTAGAGAGCGAACCCGGTTATCTCGGGGAAGCCGCCGAAGAGCATCGAAGCCACCGCCGCTCCCAGCAGCACCACGTCGGAGGCCCGCCGTCGGGTGGCCACCCGGTCGGTGGCCCAGAACAGCACCGGTATCAGCGCCGCGGTCCGGGCCTGGGGCCAGTTGGACCACATGACCATGAAGCCGGACGTGGCGAACACGAACCCGGCCAGGGTGGCCGCCGGTCGCCCCACCGAGAGGCGCCGCAGGAACAGGTAGGTGCCGCCTATGGCCGCCACCCAGGTGAGGAGGATCACGAAGGCCGGGGCCCACCGCAGGGGCAGGATCCAGTACGGCAGGGACAGCGGGTCGAGCATGCCGGCGTTGGGCAGGGATCCGAGCGGGCCCCCGCCCGACTGC
>JAKAXN010000381.1 GCA_021816565.1 Actinomycetes bacterium | reverse complement strand
GGTCGGGGTCCAGGTCTCGGAGGGGCCCATGCCCTTCGCCCCCCACGCGGTGCGCTTCAGCGGCTGGGGGACGGCCCTGCGCCACTCCGACCGGCCGGTGGACCCGGCCCGCCCGCAGGTGGTGGTACCGCTCGACGACCGGATGGTCGCCTTCCGGGCGGAGTCGCTCAGAGGAGATGGTTGAGCCGCCACCCCACTCCGGCGCCGGGCACCGCCCATACGTCGGTGGACACCTGCGCCCCGGCCGGGTAGCCGCCGACCCGGACGGTGGCCCACCGCCGGCCGGGCGGCGAGTGGACCGTCACCGCCAGCTCGACCGTGGCGCCGGGCAGCGCCACCAGGCGCAGGGGCTGCAGGGTGGTGAGGGTGGAGCGGTGCCCGACCCGGCTGACGGCTGCCACCGCCGTCCCCGCCGGTAGCGCCGTCCGCACCTCCAGCTGCTTGTAGTAGCTGTCGGTCAGGGCCCGGGCCGCCTGCAGGGCCCCGCCGGCCACGCCCGGTCCGTGCTGTTCGAGCACCGCTCCGAGCAGCCGCACCGGGTGACCGGCGACCGGGCGCGACACCGAGAACATCAGGGCCTGCCCGGCGGCCAGAGTCGAACCGGTCTTGACCCCGTCGAATCCGTCGGTGCCGACCAGGGTGTTGTAGTTCTTCAGGAGCCCGAGGCCCGGGACGGTCACCGACGGCATGGCCACGATGGAGGCGAAGGCCGGCACAGCCATGGCCTTCTGGCCCAGCAGCACCAGGTCCGTGGCGCTGGAGACCGTCTGGGGGTCCAGGCCGCTGGCGTCGGCGAAATGGGTGTGGGTCATGCCGAACGCCGCCGCCTGGCGGTTCATACGGGCCACGAAGGCCGTGATGCTCCCGGCGTCGTAGGAGGCCAGGGCGTCGGCGATGTTGTCCGCCGACGGCAGCAGGAGAGCTTCGAGGGCCGCCCGCTCGGTCAGAACCTGGCCGGCGTGGACGTCCACCAGGGACTGGTCCTGGGCCCTGCGGGCCGGCAACTCGGCCGCCTCGGCCGCGGTGATGGTCAGGTTGAAGCCCGGCGATCCGGTTGCCAGCGGGTGGTCCTTCAGCACCAGGTAGGCGGTCATGACCTTGGTGACGCTGGCGATGGGGACCGCCTTGGCCGCCTGCGCGGAGCCGAGGGCGGTCCCGCCCGGGGTGAGCAGGGCGGCCTCGCCGGAGGCCGGCCAGGCCAGCTTCGGCTGGCCGCCCGGGACCCGCACCGAGGCGGCCAGATCCACGGTCACGCGCGGCGGGGGGATCGACTCGGTGGCCGCCCGGGCCGCCACCGCGCCGGCGGCCAACACGACTGCGCCGGCCGCCCCGGCGGCCCACCACCGGTAGCGGTGGCGCCGGAGGTGCTTGGGCCGGCCTTTATCCTCGGCTTCTACTTCGCCGTGCAGGGCCTCGGATCCCAGGGCTGCAGGTGGTCGCTGGTGGCGCTGGGCTTCTGGCCCAGCTCGGTGGCGGTGCTGCCCGAAGCGCCCGGCGCCGGGGTGGCGGTGGTGGCGCTGGGGGCCGTGGCCTGGGTGGACGACACCGGCGGCGTGGCGCTGAGGCCGCCCGGGCCGCCGACCACGGACAGGCCGGTGCCGGCGTCCACGGTGACCGTGCCGGGCGTGACGTTGGGGTCGATCTTGAGCATGACCGGGCCGCTCAGGTGGGAGAACACCGCCTCCGCCTGGGCCAGCTGGCCGGGGGCGTAGCGCACCAGTGTCTCGGCCGGGGTGGCCGGAACCGGGGCGTTGCCGATCTGGCCGGCCGGGAGCCCGAGCGACGCCAGGCTCTGGGAGGTGTCGGTGGCCAGGTTTCCTATACCGGTGATGTTATAGACGTTGACCGCGGTGGGGGTGACCGGGGCCGGGAGGGCCCCCGAGTCCCAGGCCGCGATGGTCTGGTTGTCCTGTGGCTGCACCGGCAGGTCCACGTCGCCCATGGCGTAGCCGTCGTAGTGGTAGTTGCTGGCCGTGACCACCGGGAGGGTGGTCTCGGGGATGGCGGTGGGCGACAGGTGCCGGTAACGGGCCGCCAGGCTGATCAGCTGGTTCTTCAGGCCGGGGTCGATGGTGATCTGGTTGATGATGGCCCCGAGGAAGTTGTTGAGCGTTATGGGGTCGGTCAGGCCCTTGGAGATGGCCGTGGAGAACAGGATTCTCAGGAAGGTGTGGTCCCGCACGATCCGCGACAGGTCCGACTGCGGGTCGTAGGGCCAGTAGAAGCGGGAGCTGGTGTCGCCGGGGGGGTCGTACTGGAGGTGGCGGGCCCGCACCAGGGCCAGGGCCTGGGCCCCGTCGAGGTGGATGCAGCCGGTGGTGGGGATGTTGAGCAGCGAGTACTGGTCCCAGAGCGGCATGGGGAAGTCGACGTTGATGCCCCCGAGGGCGTTGACCGTCTGCATGAAGCCGTTGAACTCCAGCTCCACGTAGTGGTTGATGGGGATGCCGAAGTCCTGCTCGACCGCCTTGATGAGGTTGTCCGGGCCGTTGGCCCCGTCGTTGAGGGCGGCGTCGATCTTCTGGTACTTGCCGACGGGGCTGCCCGCCGGCATGGGGGCGAAGAGGTCACGCGGGATGGACAGGAGGGACGCGGTCCGCTTGCCCGGATCCAGGTGCAGGATCATGAGGACGTCGCTCAGCGACCCCGAGAGCTGCTGGGGGTTGCCGAACTGGGCAGCCTGGCTCTGGCTCAGCCCGGCCCGGGTCTGGTTCCCGATCAGGAGGATGTTCTCCGGGGATCCGGCCCCTCCGCTCCCGGTCTCCTTGGTGAGATCCGGGGCGGCCTGGGTGTGGATCGAGTCCAGCCGGTAGCGGACGTAGCCGTACGCCCCGCCTGCGGCGACCAGGCACAGGGCCACCACCACGTTGACTGCGACCAGGATGCGTCGGGGCCAGCGGCGGTGGGGGATCAGCTGCCGCTGGCGCCGCCCCGGCCTGGAATGTTTGCCTTTGGGCACGGTCTTTAAGGATAAAAGCCCTGACGGGGTCGCGGCACTCGCCCCCCTACGGTTCGGGTAAACCTCTGGTTAAGCCTGGGCGCAGGGTTACTGTCATCAGGCGATGACCGATCTCTCGGGTGTGCGGGCCGTGGTCACGGGGGCCACCAGCGGGTTGGGGGCG
The DNA here is from genome assembly GCA_021816565.1 of Actinomycetes bacterium. Next base: position 1,521 of record JAKAXN010000381.1, on the reverse strand, counting down.
GCCATGGCCGAGGCCCTGCTGGAGACCGGTGCGGCGGTCGCCGTCGGCGCCCGCCCCGGGCCCCGTCTGGAGCAGGCCGTGGAGCGGTGGCGGGACCGGGGTTGGCGGGCCGAGCCCCTCCCCCTGGACGTGCGCGACCCGGCCTCGGTGGAGGCGGCGGCCGCCCGGGCCATGGCGGTGATGGGAGGCGTGGACCTGGTCGTCAACAACGCCGGCATCGGCATGCGCACGGTCAACCCCCGGTTCTTCGCCGACCCCAGGCCCTTCTACGAGGTCACGCCCGAGGGTTTCAGCGATCTGGTGGCGACCAACCTGACGGGGTATTTCCTGGTGGCCCGGGCCTTCGCCCCCCACTTCGTCCGCCAGGGCGGGGGCCGCTTCGTCAACATGTCGATGAACCACGAGACCATGCGCCGCCGGGGGTTCGTCCCCTACGGCCCGGCCCGGGCCGGGGCCGAGGCCCTCAGCCTGATCATGGTCGAGGACCTCCGGCCGTTCAACGTGACGGTCAACATCGTCCTGCCCGGCGGGGCCACCGCCACCGGCATGATCCCCGACGACCTGCCGGCCGCGGCCCGGGAGCGCCTCCTGGAACCGGAGGTGATGAAGGCTCCCACCGTCTTTCTGGCCTCGGAGGAGGCGGCCGGGCTCACCGGGGCGCGGATCGTGGCCAGGGACTTCGATCGCTGGCTCGCCGACTACCGGTCCCGGCCGGCCGGCTGACCGTCCACGGGGCGCTATGGACGCCTTGGGAAGCCCTGCCGGTATGTACCCTGCGGGGCCCCCGGTAAAGGCGCCGAGCGGGTCGTCCGATGGAACTACGTGCCGAGTGCAGTTGGGCGGCCCGAAGGGACGCTGGGTTTGAGCGCCATCGAAGACGCCGGCGACCCCGTAGACGCGGCCCTGCGCGACCTTCTGCGCCGCTACCCCGACGCCCAGGTGGCGGCCGTCACCGGCGACTCCGCGGCCCGCATCGTCGACCTGCCCGACAGCGTCCTGATCGGTCCGGGGCACCCCCGCTTCGGGGGTCACTCGGTGGCCAACCTGGTGTCCAAGACCGACCAGGCGGTCATCGCCCGTACCTGGAGCCAGGCCCGATCGGTGGGTCACGGCCGATCCTGGGTGACCCTGATCACCGATCCTCCGGTTGCGGGGAACCTGCACATCTTCGACGTGCGTCACCTCTTCGGGGTGATGGTCACCGTGTTCGTGGAGGGTGGCGACGACGCCGCCGCAGCCGTGGCGGACCTGAGGGTGGAGCTGGTCCCCACCCGGCTGGCCCGCATGGTGAAAGACGCCGCTGCCGCCATCGTCGAGGTCGACCGGGGCATCGAGAACCTCCTGGGGTGGCGGCCGGGGGAGCTGGTCGGGCGGCGCAGCCTCGAGCTGGTCCACCCCGACGACCAGGACAAGGCCATCGACGGGTGGATGAACATGCTGGAGTTCCCCGACTCCAACCGGTCGGTCCGCCTCCGGCACCGCCACCGCGACGGCTACTGGGTCTGGGTGGAGGTCTACAAC
>JAKAXN010000019.1 GCA_021816565.1 Actinomycetes bacterium | reverse complement strand
ATCTAAACACCATGACGGCCTCCTGTCTCCCGGGGGCCCCTCCCCGGGTCTGCGTACGTGTACACATATAGGTTACCACCGTTTCGGGTACGAGTACGCATTTTGTTTCCTAGTATGGGCCCCATGCCGGCTGACCGCACGAAAGCTGACATGGCCGCACCCGCCGCCGGGAGGGCGGACCGCACCAGGGCCGCCCGGGCCCGGTCCGAGCGCACGCCGTGGGGCACCATCACCCGGGACCGGATCATCGCCACCGCCCTGCGCTCGTTGAAGGCGGGCGGGTTCGAGCAGCTGACCATCCGGGGCCTGGCCGCCGAGATGGGGGTGGCCCCCATGTCGCTGTACCGCCACGTCCGGGACAAGGACGACATCCTCGGCGAGGTGGTGGACCGCCTGCTGGCCCGGGTATGGCGGCCCCGCACCGACCCGGCCGACTGGAGGGGGTACATCGCCGAGGCGGCCGAGCGGCTGCGCGACTTTCTCGTCACCCAGCCGGCCGCCCTGCACGTGTACCTGGGCCACCCGGTGATGTCGCCGGCGGCCCTGGCCCGCATGGACGCCATGATGGACGTGCTGCGCCCCGCCCTCGGCGACGAGCAGCTGGCCCGCCGGGCCTACGGGGCGGTGCAGACCTACACCATCGGCTTCGCCGCTCTCGAGGCTTCGCGGGCCGGCTGGGAGCCCGGTCCCGATGGCGACGAGCTGGCCCAGCAGCTCGCCGCCTACACCACCCCCCGCCAGTTCGCCCAGGGTCTGCAGTTCCTGCTCACCGGGATGGAGCACCACCCGCCCACCTCCCCGGCGGTGGACGTGGCCCTGGAGGGCGTGGGGGTGCTGACGCCGCCCGACCCCGGCGCGCCCGACCCCGACCGGCCCGGGCCGGTCGCCCCGGTCAGCGACCCCTGAAGGCCGCCCGCCGGCCCCGGCTCACCCGCCGGCCCGACTCATCCGCCGGCCCCGTCGCGGGTGGCGGCCATGGCCCGGTACGTCTCCCCTTTCTCCCGGGCGGTGCGACCCACCGCGGTGACGAAGGTGCGGGCCGTGGTCGGCAGGGTCTTCAGGAACGACGGGTCCATGAAGCCGCCGGCCTTGCTGTCGAAGATCCCGTGCGCCCCGCTGTCGCGGCCGGTGTCGGCCGGGGAGAACAGGTTGACCGGGCGGTCGGGGTCCACGTGCTGGTCGGTGAGCTGGGTGTCCCAGGCGCCGATGGCGGCGTACTGGTTGCCGAGCCCGGGGAACAACCGCCCGGCCATGACCAGGATCTTGTTCCAGGAGCCGATGATCTTGTCCCGCCGCCCGTCCAGGGCGGCGGCCAGGATGAAGCGGGCGCACACCTCCGGCTGGTAGATGGGCGGGACCGGCTGGGGATGGCGGTCCAGGGTGGTCTCGCACCAGTTGAACTGCGGGGTGTTGACCGCCGGCAGGTGGACCATGGACATCCGGACGTGGCTGCCCTCGTGGAGCAGTTCGGCCCGGGTGGACTCGAAGAACCCCCGGCAGGCGAACTTGGAGGCGCAGTAGGCGCTCTGCAGGGGTATGCCGATGAACGCCAGGGCCGATCCCACGTTCACGATGCTGCCCCGGTCCCGGGGCCGCATCCGGGCCAGGGCCGCCCGGGTGCCCCACACCTGGCCGAGGAAGGTGACCTCCACCGCCCGGCGGAATTCGTCCGGCTTGACGTCCCACGAGGGGGCGAACACGGTGGTCATGGCGTCGTTGACCCATACGTCTATGGGTCCCAGCTCCGCCTCGGCGCGCGCCGCCGCCTGGTCCACCTGGTCGAAGTCGGCCACGTCGGTGGGGATGGGCAGGGCCCGCCCGCCGGCCGCTTCCACCTCGGCCGCCGCCCCGTCGAGTCCGGCCTGGCCCCGGGCCAGCAGGGCCACGTCGAAGCCGTGCTCCGCGAAGGCCCGCGCCGTCGCCCGCCCCACGCCGGCTGACGCGCCCGTGATCACCGCCACCTTTCGTTCTGTCACTGACCTTGCCTCGTCGGATCGCATGGTCAGCTAATACCCACATCCGGCCTCCGGGCCGCCCGCCTCTGCCGGGGCCTGCTCCGTCGGTCAGCCCCGGGCCGGTCCGAACGCCCTCCGCAGCGTGTCGGCGTCGCCGGCGTCAGCCAGCACCGTCAGGCGGTCGCCGGCCTCGAGCCGGGTGTCTCCCCGCACCGCCAGGAGCCGGCCGCGGCGCACCAGCAGGGTCACCCAGGCGTCTTCGGGCAGGCCGTCGAGCTCGGCCACCGCCACCCCCGCGGCCTTCGAGTCCGGTGCCACCTCCACGCTGTGGACGTTGGCCGGATCGCTGCGCAGGCGTACCCCCACCGACCACGGTTCGGGCTCGACCATGTGCACCGGCAGCCGGAGGGCCCGGGTCAGCGGGCCCACCGGTCCGCCCTGGACCACCACTGAGAAGATCACCACCACGACCACCACCCCGTACAGCCGGGGTGGGTCGGTCAGGCGGGTGCCGAGCAGGTAGCCGCCGAGGAGGATGGGTACCGCCCCCTTCAGCCCGGCGACCTGCACGAATATCCGCTCCCGGGCCGGCAGCCGGGACCGCAGCAGGCACAGGGCCACCACCGCCGGGCGGATGACCGCGGCCAGGGCCAGGCCCAGGACGATGCCGGGGACCCAGGTGGAGCTCCGGTCCAGGACGGCCAGGTCGACGGTGAGGCCGAGGGCCACGAAGGCCACTATCTCGCCCAGGCTGGCCACCGCCCCGTGGAACCGCTCGATCTCCCGCTTGTAGGGGGCCCGCTCGTCGCCGATCATGATCCCGGCGCTGAAGACGGCCAGGAAGCCCGAGCCGTGGGCCAGCGCCGCCAGCCCGTAGAGCAGGAACGCCCCGGCCAGGGTGCGCAGGGGGTACAGCCCCTCGTCCGGCAGGGGCAGCCGGCGCATGGCCAGGAGGAGCAGCCGCCCACCCGCCACCCCGATCAACCCGCCCACGGCCATCTGCAGGGCGAAGGTGTAGAGCACGTGGCCGGCCCCTGACCACGACAGCCCCCCGGCCCCCAGCAGGCCGGCCATGAGGGCGATGCCCACCGGGTCGTTGGCCCCGGACTCGCCCTCGAGGACGGTGCCGCTCCGCCCGGCCACCTGGCGGCGGCCCAGTACGGAGAAGACCACCGTCGGGTCAGTGGGGGACACGGCGGTGGCGACCAGCAGGGACGGGTACCAGGCGAAGCCGAAGGCCAGGTGGATGAAGACCCCGGCCAGGGCGGCGGTGGCGAAGGTGCCCGCCACGCCCACTATGAGGATGGGCCGGGCGGCCGAGCGGAACCGGCTCCGGCCGATGCCCATCCCCCCGGAGAACAGCACCGTGATCAGGGCCACCGTCACCACCCGCGACACCGTTGTCTGGGACACCGGGTGGAAGTGGGGCACCAGCTGGACGGCCAGGGCCGTGGCCAGCAGCACCAGCGCCGGTAGGGGCACCCTGATCCGCTCGCTCAGGTGGCTGCCGGCCAGCACGGCCAGCCCGATGGCTCCGGCCACCAGCACCGCGACGGCGAACGACGTGACGTCGCTCACGGTCGGTGTCCAGACGTTCGGGTGGGCGGCATCGGCTCTCCTGGCGCGGTCGTGACTTGCCGACCAGACTTCCCGGCGCTCCTCGCCGGCAATCTAGCGGCCGGCGGTAGGGTCGGGCCCGTGCAGTGGCTGCCGTGGCAGGATGCCGCCTGGGCGGCGACCGGATCGGCGGCCGCCACCCGGGCGCTGGGCCGCAGGCCGGCCCGCCCGGTCCGGGCGGTGGCCGCCTGGACCCGGGAGCTGGCGGTCATGTTCGTGCTCTACGGGCTGTGGCAGCTGGCCGGGAGCCAGTCGCTGGCCCAGGTCGGCGGGGCGGTGGCCCGGGGCGCCGCCGTGGCCCGCTGGGAGCGGGGCCTGCCGGTCCCGGGCGAGGCGCAGGTCCAGCACCTGGTGCTCGGCGACTGGTGGGTGCTGCGGCTGTTCAACGTCTACTACGTCGGCCTGCACGTGGTCATCACCGGCCTGTGCCTGGTGTGGGTGTTCGCCCGTCACCGGGACCGCTACCCGGCGGTGCGCAACGTCCTGGCCGTGGTCACCGGGGTGTGCCTGCTGGTCGCGCTCATCCCGGTGGCCCCGCCCCGGCTGGTGCCGGGCCTGGGCCTGGTGGACACCGGCCGGCTGGTCGGCCCCACCGTCTACCCGGCCACGGCCCGGCCCGGGCTGGACCAGCTGTCGGCCATGCCCTCGGTGCACGTGGCCTGGGCCCTGGTGGTGGCGTGGTCGGTGGTGCACGTGATGCGGTCCCGTTGGCGGTGGCTGGCGGCCGCCTACCCGGTGGCCACCCTGTTCATCGTCATCGCCACCGGCAACCACTACTGGGCCGACGGTTTGGCGTCGGGGGCCATCTGCGCCGCCGTGTTCGCCGGGGCGTGGGCGTGGGGCCGGTACCGGCCGGCCCGGGCCGTCCCGGCTGCCGACGGGCCGGCTGCCGACGGGCCGGCTGCCGACGGGCCGGCCACTGACGGATCGCCCCGCCCGGTGGCGACCGGCGGCTGACCCGCCGGGCGCCGCTGGCGGGCCTCTCAGCGGGAGGCCGTACCGCCGGCGCCCACGGCCCGCAGGGCCGCCGGGCTGTCGTTGCCCTCTATCTGCACCTGGATCTCGGCCAGGCTGAGATCCTTGGTCTCGGGTACCCGCTTGGCCATGTAGGCCAGCCCGACGAGGGACAGGGCGGTGAAGAGCAGGAACACCCCGGAGCCGCCGATGGCGTTGAGCAGCGTCAGGAACGACACCGTCACCACGAAGTTGGCCGCCCAGTTGGCCAGGGTGGCGATGCTCATGGCCGGGCCGCGGACCTGCGACGGGTAGATCTCGGCGATCAGCAGCCAGAACACCGGGCCCAGACCCACCGCGAAGGAACCGGTGTAGAGCAGCAGCCCGGCCACCGCCACCAGGGCGCCGGCGCCGTGCAGCTTGGAGCCGCCGACCACGAAGGTCATGCCCACGACGAACATGCCGACGGCCATCCCGCCCGTCCCGGCCAGCAGCAGCGGGCGGCGGCCCACCCGGTCCAGCAGCCGGATGGCCACGATGGTCATGCCCACGTTCACGCCGCCGTTGACCACGTTGGCCAGCAGCGACGCCGAGTTGCCGAGGCCGGCGCCGTGCAGCAGGGTCGGGGCGTAGTAGATGACGGTGTTGATGCCCGTCACCTGCTGGAGCACGGCCAGTGCCACCCCGAGGGTCAGCACCCGGCGCAGCTGCGGGTCCAGCAGGCTGGGCGCCCGCTCCTGCTCGCGCACCACCCGCCGGACGTCGGACACCTCCTCGTCTATCTCGGCGCTCTCCCGGTACCGCTCGAGCACCCGGCGTCCGTCCTCCTCCCGGCCCGACGTGATGAGCCAGTGGGGGCTCTCCGGCTGGAACAGCATGCCGACGAACAGCAGGCCTGCCGGTATGGCCGCCAAGCCGAACATTAGCCGCCAGTCGTGCGACGAGCTCAGCCCGTAGTCGATCAGGTAGGAGACCAGGATGCCGCTGGTGATGGCCAGCTGGTTGAGGCTGACCAGCGCCCCCCGATACCGGGGCGGGGCCAGCTCCCCGATGAAGAGGGGCACCGTCATGGACGCCGATCCCACCGCCAGGCCGATCACGAACCGCATGACGACGAGGAACCAGAAGGTCGGGGCGAAGGCCGCCCCGAGCACCCCGGCGATGAACACCACCGCGGTGACCAGGATGGTGGGCCGCCGCCCCACCCGGTCGGCCGCCCGCCCGGCCCCGACGGCCCCGACGGCCGCCCCGACCAGGAGCAGCGAGGTGACCAGCTCCTTGTCGAACGAACCCAGCCTGCCGAAGCTGTCCTGCAGGAACAGCAGGGCCCCGGAGACCACGCCGGTGTCGTAGCCGAACAGCAGGCCGCCGAGGGCGGTGACCGCCGAGGCCAGGATGACCGCCCGGCGGTGCGCTGCTCCGGGCTGGGAGGAGAGCGGGGGAATGGTCGGCCCCTAGCCCTCGGTCGCCCGGGAGGCGGCGACCCTGTCGTCCGCCTGCACGTCGGGTTCCGGTCGCTTGACGGCTTCTGCCATGGCCCGGTCCTACCCAGGCCGGTCTCCCGGCTACCGGGTGGTCAGGCCCCGCTCCCGCCCGGGTGGTGCCGGGCCGGCCGGCGGTGCAGGGGCTGAGTGGGTGCCGGCAGGTCCTCCGCCCGGGGTATCTCCACGGTGACCTCCGGGCCCTCCAGGCGCAGGTCGCGCCCGAAGTGGCGCACCGTGAGCGGGTCCCCCCCGAGGAGCCGGTACGAGGCGTGCCCGGCCCCGATGTCCACCCCCAGGCGCCGGCCCCGGTAGCGCAGGCTGAAGCGGACCCGGGTCAGCCGATCGGGCAGGCGGGGGGAGAAGCACAGCACCCCCGAGCCGGCCCTCATGCCCCCGAAGCCCATGACCAGGGCGGTCCAGGCCCCGGCCAGCGAGGCGATGTGGAGCCCGTCGCGGGTGTTGTGCTCCAGGTCGCTCAGGTCCATCAGGGCGGCCTCGGCCAGGTAGTCGTGGGCCAGGTCCAGGTGCCCCACCTCGGCGGCCATCACCGACTGCGTCCCGGCGGAGAGCGACGAGTCCCGGACGGTGATGGCCTCGTAGTAGTCGAAGTTCCGCCGCTTCTGATCCGGGGTGAAGGCGTCGCTGCGCAGCATCATGGCCAGCACCAGGTCCGCCTGCTTGGTCACCTGCTTGCGGTACAGGTCGAAGTACGGGAAGTGCAGCATGAGGGGGTACTCGTCCGCCCGGGTGGCCTCGAAGTCCCACTTGGCGTGGTCGGTGAAGCCCTCGCTCTGCGGGTGGACCCCCAACCTTTTGTCATAAGGGATGACCATGGCGTCGGCGGCGTCGCGCCACGATGCCATTTCCTCCGGGGTGACCGCGAGCGCCTCGGCGTCGTCGGGGTGGCGGGCCGCCGTCTCGGCCGCAGCATGCAGGTTCTGCTGGGCCATGAGGTTGGTGTAGACGTTGTTGTCGGCGATGGCGCTGTACTCGTCGGGGCCGGTGACCCCGTCGATGCGGAAGTTCCCCTCCATGTCGTGCTGGCCCAGGCTGCGCCACAGGCGGGCCGTCTCCACCAGCACCGGCAGGGCGGTGACCTTCTCGAACGCCTCGTCGCCGGTGGCGTCCAGGTAGCGCAGCACGGCGTCGGATATGTCGGCGTTGACGTGGAACGCCGCGGTCCCCGCCGGCCAGTATCCGGAGCACTCGGGCCCGGCGATGGTGCGCCATGCGAAGGCCGCCCCGCCCAGCCCCAGGCCCCGGGCGTGGTCCCGGGCCACCGGGAGGGTCTGGCGCCGCCAGCCTAGAGCGTCGGCGACGGCGTGCGGCTGGGTGTAGGTGAGCACCGGCAGCACGTAGGTCTCGCTGTCCCAGAAGGTGTGGCCGTCGTAGCCCGGCCCGGTCAGCCCCTTGGCCGGTATGGGCCGCTGCTCGGCCCGGGCCGCGGCCTGCACGATGTGGAACAGGCCGAAGCGCACCGCCTGCTGCACCTGGGCGTCGCCTTCCACCTCCACGTCGGCGCCCTCCCAGAACCCGTCCAGGAACCGGCGCTGATCGGCCACGAGGCCGTCCCAACCGGCCTGGCGGGCGCCGGCCAGGGCGGCCACCACCTGGTCGTGCACCGCCGGGCGGGACCGCTCCGCGGACCACCCGTAGGCCACCAGCTTGACGATGCGGATGGACTCCCCGGGGGCCATGCGGGTGGCCACGGTGACCCGGGCCACGTCACCGTCCACCTCGACGTCCACCGCGGTGCCGTCGGGACCGGACACCTCGTGGTCCATGGCCGCCCCCACCCGAAGGCCGCTGGACCGGGTCCGGTGCACCATCACCGCCCCGCAGCGGTGGGCCACGGTCTCCTCCTCGGCGAGCGGCGCCTCGAGCAGCCCGGCCGAGCGGGGATCGTCGCTCAGGTCTGGGACCGACTCGTTGGCCACCAGCTCCGACTGGATGACCGCCCGGTTGCCGCTGACCGATTCCACCTCGTAGCAGACCGCGGCGATGGCCCGGTGGGTGAGTGACACCAGGCGGGTGGAGGTGACCCTCACCCGGCCGCCGGCCGGGGAGGTCCAGTCAGCCCGCCGGGTCAGGGTGCCGGCCCGGAGATCGAGGACCCGCTCGTGGCTGTGCAGCGTGCCGTAGCGCACGTCGAACGGCTCGTCGTCGACCAGGAGGCGGATGAGCTTGCCGTTGGTGACGTTGATCACCGTCTGGCCGGAATCCGGGTAGCCGTAGCCGGCCTCGGCGTAGGGGAGAGGGCGGTCCTCGTACACCGAGTTCAGGTAGGTGCCGGGGATGCCGTGCGGCTCCCCCTCGTCCAGGTTCCCCCGCCAGCCGATGTGACCGTTGGACAGGGCGAAGACCGATTCGGACTGGGCCAGCAGGTCCAGATCCAGGGAGCCCTCCCGCACCGACCAGGCGTCGACGCTGAAGTTGGGATGCCTGATCACGGCCGGAGCAGCTCGGTGAGGTCGCTGACCACCACGTCGGCCCCGTGGCGGCGCAGCTCGTCGGCCTGCCCGACCCGGTCGACGCCGACGACCAGCCCGAAGCGGCCGGCCCGGCCGGCCTCCACCCCGGCCAGGGCGTCCTCGAAGACGGCGGCCTGGGAGGGGTCCAGCCCCAGGGCCCGGGCGCCGGCCAGGTACATGTCCGGGGCCGGCTTGCCGGGCAGGTGACGGCGTTCGGCCACCACCCCGTCGATGCGCACGTCGAACAGGTCGGCGATCCCCGCGGAGTCCAGCACCTGGGCGGTGTTGGCGCTGGCCGAGACCACCGCCCGGGCCAGGCCGTGCTCCACCACCGCCCGCACGTAGGCGATGGTGTCGTCGAATACCGCCACCCGCTCGGTGCGCAGCTTCTCGAGGACGATCTCGTTCTTGCGCCGGCTGAGCCCCTGCACCGTGTCGGCCCCGGCCGGGTCCCGGTCCGAGCCCTCGGGGAGGTGGATACCCCGCGATTCGAGGAACCCCCGGGTGCCGTCGGCGCGCGACCGGCCGTCGACGTAACGGTCGTAGTCCGCCTCGGCATCGAACGGTTGGAGAGGTTCGCCGGTCTGCTTCGCCCGCCGGGCCAGGAACTCGTCGAACATCTGCTTCCACGCCGCAGCGTGCACGGTGGCGGTGCGGGTGAGCACGCCGTCCATGTCGAACAGGCAGCCCCGGATGTGGTCAGGTAGCCCGAGTGCCATCAATCACCCCGGCCGGTGCGAATAGCCGGAAGTGCGTGAGGGGTACATCCATAAAGGGCGACCGGACCGAGCACGACAGGAGGACTATAGCGATGGCCGATTCGCCTGTATCGAACGGGCATTCCGGGACCGTGGACCGGTTGGTGGGCAGAGCCAAGGAACTCGCCGGGGCTGTCCTGGGCCGCGACGATCTGCGTCGCGAGGGCCGGTTGCAGGAGACGAGGGCGGACGCTGCGGAGCGGGCCGCCACGGCCCGGGCCTCGGCTGAGGCCGAGGCCGAGGCGGCTGAGGTGGAGTCGCGCCGGCGGGAACTGGAGGCCGAGAAGGCCCGGTTGGAGGCCGAGCAGGCCGAGCAGGCGGCAGTCCGCGACGCCGAGCGGGCCCGGGCCGGGGAGGAGGCCCGGATAGAAGCCGAGGCCCAGGCCCGGGCCTCGGTCGAGGACCGCCGGGAGGAGGCGGCGGAGCGGGCGGCTGACGGTGCCGAGAAGGCCGCGGTCGAGCAGCGCCGCCGGGCCGAGACGGCGGCGCAGCGCCTCGAGGGCGAAGCGGCCCGCCAGGAGCGCAGCGCCGAGCTGGTCGACCCGGACTGAGGTCGCGGCGACCGGATGGATCAGAACAATGTCAAGGAAGAAGGGAAAAGAAGGAGCGTGCTGATGGCGGTTAATACCATTCCCCGGACTCTCGTGAGGCTGGGACTGAGCGGGATCCGCATCCCGCTCTCGATAGCCCGGCATCTGGGGGAGCGGTCCGGCGTGGACGTCGGGGGCTTCCCGGCGGTGGCCGCCTTCGACTCGGTGGAGGGACAGGCCAAGCAGGTCCTGGGCCGGCTCCTGCACGACGATGTGCTGGTGGGCGAGGGCGAGCGTCAGCAGAGTGCAGCCCGTCACCGCAGCGGCGCCCAGTGGCTGGTCACGGAGGCCGACGAGGTGCGCGACCGGGCCGACGCCGAGCTGGAGCAGCGGATGGAACAGGCGGAGAGGGCCCGGGAGGAGACCGAGCAGCGCGCCGCTGAGCGCCAGGCCCAGATCCAGCAGCAGGAGGAGGAGGCCAAGCGCGAGGCCCGGGCCAAGGCCCGCCAGCGTGAGGCAGCGGTGCGCCGGGCCGCCAAGGCCCGGGAGAAGGCGGTGGAGGCCAAGGAGCACCAGGCCGAGCTGGCCCGGGTCCAGGCCGAGGCCGCCGCGGTGGAGAAGGAGAGCGAGGCGGTCGAGGCGGAGAAGGTCGTCACCGCCATCGACGAGCACCTCGAGAACCGCAAGGCCGCCCGCCACAGCAACGGCTCCTGACGACCCGAAGGTTGCGCGAGCCGGCCGTCGCCTGCAGGGCGACGGCCGGCTCCTTCGCGTCGGGGGGGGCGGGACGGCCCCGGCGGGTCAGCCCCCGCCGCCCTCCCGTTGGACCATGTCGCGCTCGTGCTCGGCCCGGTGCTCGAGGTGGTCGTCGTCGGGCCGGGGGTCGGCCTTGGCGTGCTCGCGGGGGTGGCGGATGGCCTGCTCCTCGGGGTCGATCACGTCGTCGAGGGTCGGCTGGTCGCCGGTGTTGGGACGCTGGTCGCTCATCGCTCCTCCTTGGTCGGGGGCTTTATACCCACGGCCCCTGCCCGGACCCCGATACGGATCGGGGTTCGGGGTCGGCTCCGGCGGGTAGTCGCGGATGCATGAAGAACTCCAACCCCGGCGAGAGCATGGACGCCGAGGGCATGCCTTCCCTGGAGGACCGCCCGCCCGGCATCGACGTGGAGCTCGACCAGGAGACGCTGATGGTGCCCCGCGACCACCCGGTGGCGGTGGGCGACGACCCGGCCTACCCGACAACCCAGGCCGAGGACCGGGCCGTCGAGGGGGTGGCCGAGCGGGCCGAGCGGGAGAACCCCGATTTCGGAGCCGAGGAGCTGGGGGTCGGCGGGAGCGTGCAGGGAGCCCATCGGGTGCGCCGTGACGACACCACCGGCGAGACCGCCGTCCCGCCCGACCCCGGGGCCGCCCGGTCCGCCGAGGAGGCGGCGGTCCACGCGCGAGGTGACGTCGATGGCCTCTGAGCACGCCCAAGCACCCGCCGGCGCCCGCCGCCGGCTCCAGGCCGAACGGGACCGGCTGACCTCGCTTCGCGACGGCCTGCGGCGGGGCCTGACCGACGAGGCCGAGTCGGCCTCGCTGGAGGAGCTCTCAGACGCCGACCAGCATCCGGCTGACACCGCGACCGAGACGTTCAACCGGGAGCGGGACCTGAGCACCATGGAGTCCGTGGAGGCGGAGCTGGACGATCTGGACCGGGCCCTCGAGCGCCTGGAGGAGGGGACCTACGGCCGTTGCGTGGCTTGTGGGCGTCCCATCTCGGCCGACCGCCTCGAGGCCCTGCCGGCCACCCCGTACTGCATAGACGACGCCCAGCTGGCCTCCGGGGAGGCCGCCCCGGGGGTGGTCCCGCTGCGCCGAGCCGGCGGGGACGCCTCCGGCCGGGCCCTGTGATCCCTCCCGGGCGCGGCTGATCACCGTATGCACAGACGGGTTCTGGTCACCGGGGCCGGCTCCGGCTTCGGCCTGGCCACCGCACTGCTCCTGGCCTCCCTCGGCTTCGACGTGACCGGGCTGGTGCCCGACGGCGCCGAGGGGGAGGGCCTGCGGACCGCGGCGTCCGGGCGGGGCCTGAGCGTGGAGGTGGTCGAGGCCGACCTGTCGCGCCCGGAGCAGCGTGCCGGCCTGGCGGACCGGATGGACCTGTGGGGCCTGGTCAACAATGCCGGGTACATGGACGCCGGCCTGGTCCGCGACGTCCCCGTGGCCGACGCCCGCCGCCAGGTCGAGACCATGGTGCTGGCCCCGGTGGACCTGGCCCTCCAGGCGCTCCCGGCCATGGTCGGGCGCGGGCACGGCCGGATCGTCAACGTGACGTCCTCGGCCGCCCACACGCTCACCCCCCTGACCGGCTGGTACACCGCCTGCAAGGCGGCCCTGCGCCAGCTCAACGACAGCCTGCGGGTCGAGGTGGCAGGCTGTGGCATCGACGTCATCGACCTGGAGCCGGGGGGCTACCGGACCGGCATCTGGTCGCGGGCCGGGGAGGAGCTGCGCGCCCGGCGGGCCCGCTCGTCGCGACCCGACGTCTACGAACGGGTGCTGCGCCACCTGGACCGGTCCGCCACCTTCATGGGCGACCCGGTGGAGGTGGCGCTGGCGGTGGCCGACGCCCTGACCACCGGACGGCCGCCCCGCCACAAGCGCATCGGGCCGGGGGCCGGCCTGCTGCGGGTCGCCGACCGCACCGTTCCCGACGCCGTCCGGGACCGGGCCGTCGAGATGCTGTCGGGGCTGCGGTGAGCGGGACCAGCGAGGTGTCCACCGTCCTGCCTGCCCCGCCGGAGAAGGCCTTCCGCATGCTGGAGGACCCGAGGACCTTCGAGCGCCTGGTGGCCGGGGCCCGGCGCATCCGCCGCTTCGACCCCCGCTGGCCGGAGCCCGGCACCCGGATACACCACACCGTCGGGATCCCGCCTCTTCTGCTGCGGGACTCCACGGAGGTGATCGAACTGCAGGACTCCTCCCGTCTGAGCCTGGAGGCCCGCATCTGGCCGCTCGGGTCCCTGCTGGTCGAGTTCGCCTTCTCCCCCCACCCCGACGGCTGCACCCTGGTGGTGCGGGAGCGCCCGAGCGCCGGGGTGGTCAACTCGCCCCGCCTGCGGCACCTGACCTCCGCTGCCGTCAGGGTCCGCAACCTGGAGATCTGCCGCCGCTACCGCAGGCTGATCGAGCAGCGCGACCGCGCCGCCGGAGGCCCCCGCCGTGCCTGACGGCCCCGCCGTGCCCGACGCGGTCGTCATCGGTGCCGGCCCGAACGGGCTGGTGGCCGCCAACCGGCTGGCCGACGCCGGATGGTCGGTCACGGTGCTGGAGGCCCGGCCGGAGCCGGGCGGGGCCGTCCGCACCGGGGAGATCACCGTGCCCGGTTTCCACCACGACCTCTTCAGCGCCTTCTACCCGCTGGCCAAGGCGTCCCCGGCCATCCGGGACCTCCGGCTGGAGGATCACGGGCTCACCTGGCGGCACTTCCCCCTCGTCCTGGCCCACCCCCTGCTCGACGGCCGCTGCGCCTCCATATCCATGGACCTGGACGGGACCGCCGAGTCGGTGTCGGCCTTCGCCTCCGGCGACGGCGACGCGTGGCGTTCGATGATCGACAGCTGGGCGGAGATGGAGGAGCCGTTCCTCGACGCCCTCCTCGGCCCGTTCCCCCCGGTGCGCCCGGCGCTGGCACTGGCCGGTCGCCTGAGAGCCATGGGCTGCGTCCGGCTCCTGCGCCACGCCCTCCTGCCGGCCCGGCGCATGACCGAGGAGCTGTTCGACGGGGTGGGCGCCGGCTTGCTGCTCGGTGGGTCGGCCCTGCACGCCGACCTGTCACCGGAGTCGGCCGGCAGCGGCCTCTACGGGTGGCTGCTGGCCTGCCTGGGGCAGCGTTTCGGCTTCCCGGTTCCGGCCGGGGGCGCCGGCGAGCTGACCGCGGCCCTGGTCCGCCGCCTCGAGAGCCGCGGTGGCCGGGTGGTCTGCGACTCGCCGGTGGAGAAGGTGGTCGTACGCCGGGGCCGGGCGGTGGGCGTGGAGCTGCGCGGCGGCGGATCGGTGTCGGCCCGCCGGGCCGTGCTGGCCGACGTCAACGCCCCGATGCTTTACCGCCGGCTGGTCGGTGAGGACCACCTGCCGGCCGGGGTGCTGGCCGACCTCGAGCGGTTCCAGTGGGACACCTCCACGGTCAAGATCGACTGGGCGCTGAGCCGGCCCGTCCCGTGGGTGGCCGGCGACGCCACCCGGGCCGGTACGGTCCACGTGGCCGACGACTTCAACAACCTGACCGAGTTCTCCAGCCAGCTGGCCATGGGGCTCCTGCCGTCCCGGCCGTTCCTGCTCTTCGGCCAGCAGTCCCGGGGCGACCCGTCCCGCTCCCCGGAGGGGACCGAGACGGCCTGGGCCTACACCCACGTGCCGCGCCGGCTGCTCGGTGACGCCGCCGGGGAGCTCGACGTCTCGGCCGAGTCGGGCTGGCTGGCCGGGTTCGTGGAGCGCGTCGAGCAGCGGGTGGAGCGCCTGGCCCCCGGATTCCGGGCCGGCATCCTGGGTCGGCACGTGTTCGCCCCGGCCGGCATGCAGGCGGAGAACCCGAACCTGGACCTGGGGGCCATCGGCGGCGGCACCGCCCAGCTGCACCAGCAGCTGATCTTCCGGCCGGTCCCCGGATCCGGCCGGCCCGAGACCCCGGTGGCCGGGCTGTACCTGGCCTCCTCGTCGGCCCACCCGGGGGGCGGGGTGCACGGGGCCGCCGGGGCCAACGCCGCCCGGGCCGCCCTCCTGCCGTTCCGCCGGGGCCGGGCCCTCCTGGTCGGCCGGGGTCGGTCACCGAGCACCGTCCGTCCCACCGGGTGACGCGCAGGAGGGCCCGGCCGCCGGCCGGGCCCTCCTGACGGGCTCTGATAGAGATGGCGTCGGGCCTGACGGTCAGTTCCGACGCCGGCGCCGGCGGCGGCGCAGGAGCAGCAGTGTCACCACCGCGCCAGCGGCCAGGGCCAGGCGCCGGGCCCGGGCCGGGTCCGCTGACACCGATGATGCCGTCTCGCGGACCCGGGCCATCGCCGCGTCGGCCGCCGGGTAGGCCGACTCCGGCAGGGAGGAGCGGGCCTGCTCCTGGGCGGTGGCCAGCTTGACCTTGAGCTGCTCCGCCGAGGAGATGGCCGTGGTCTTCAACTCGTCGGCCTTCTCCTTGACCTCCCCGCTGAGGCGACCCTTCACGTCGGCCTTCTGCCCGAGGGCCTCCATCGTCTCGGCGATCTCGGCCCTGGTGTCCTCTATGGCTTCGCGGATCTGGCTTGGGTCTTCAGCCAAGTGACGTCCTCCTTCGTGCTCTCCATGGCCTCCTCCGGGATCGGCGGCGTGCCCTGGGCCAGCTCCGTCAGCCCGGCCAGGGCCACTATCCCGGCCACGATCACCAGAAAGCCGCCCACGATGAGGATCGACAGCCACACGCTCAAAGCGGTGGCGATGCCGGCTACGGCCGCCGCCACCAGGGTCGCTCCACCCAGCAGGCCGATCACCCCGGCGGCGCCGAAGATCCCGGCGCCCATCCCGATCTTCTTGGTCTTGCCGGCCAGTTCGGCCTTGGCCAGGTCCACCTCCTGGTGGACCAGGGCGGTCATCTGGGTCGAGAGCGTCTTGAGCAGCTCGGCCGTGGTCTTGTCCTGAAGGTCACTCGACGTGGTGTCACCGGCCACGGCTGCTCCCTCCGCTGCGATCAATCCCACGGGTGCCGCCCGGATGCGGTTGGCGCATGGTCTTCGACTCTCCTTTCGTCCGCCTCATCCACCCCTGGAGCTACCCAACAGTGGGGCCCGGCGAACGAGGGGTCCGCGGCCGTTTGCCCCCGTTGGCGCTCGGGTATGGACCTTTCGAGACGATTAACGGTGGAAAGACACCGGACGTTCCCCCCTATCGGAGCGCTTGTCGAGCGTCGGGAGTCGAAGTGATGCTGAAGTTTCCAGCGCTGAACAGACCGGGTGCAATTGCCGCGATTGTCACTGTCTGGGTGGTTTCGCACACCCCCCTGGCCCCGGCCTTCCGGGCCGTGGGCGGACGCGGGGAGCCGTGTTGACGATGCCGGCGGGGGTATCCCGCCGGCGGTCTGCCCCGGCGGCTACGGTCACGGACCGTAACTCCCGAATCAGTGATCCCTTTTATCCTGCTGCCGTGCCCACCGGTCGGGTAATTCCCCGCCGGATCCTTCAGTTATCCGCTCCAGCAAACGCCCGACCCAACCGATTGGAAGTCATGGCATGGCTGCGCCAGACCCCGGCGGCATCGTGATGCCGGCCGAACAGGATCACGAAATGGTCGCCGGCGGGCCCACGGTGGCGGCCACCGGGACCGAGCAGGCCCGGGCCCCCCGGCGTGAGACGCGGCCCGTCGTTCCTCTCCGCCGCCCCATGCGGGTGGTGCCCGAGGGGGAGAGGGCTCCCCGCTCCACCACCGCCCCTCCCGGCCGGTGGCTGGACCTCGGTGCCCGGGGAAGGACCTGGATCCGGGAGGAGCCCGGACCGGAGGGGGCCCCGGCCCTGGTCATGCTCCACGGCCTGGGCGCCACCGGCGGGCTCAACTGGGCCGGATCGCAGTACGTGCTGCGTGACCAGTTCCGCATGATCACCATCGACCACCGCGGCCACGGCCGGGGCATCCGCACCAGGCGCTTCACCCTCGAGGATTGCGCCGATGACGCCGCAGCTGCCATCGAGGCCCTGGATCTGGGCCCGTCCATCGTGGTCGGCTACTCCATGGGCGGTCCCATCGCCTCGCTGCTGTGGCGCCGCCATCCGGAATTGGTCCGGGGGCTGGTCTTCTGCGCCACCAGTCGCAACTTCCGGGGGTCCCCGGCCGAGAAGCTGGCCTTCGCCGGCGTGAGCGTGGCCGGCGCCTCCCCGGTGGTCCTGCCCGAGCGTCTGGTTCGGGCCGCCGGTTCGCTGGTGTGCTCGGTTCCCGTCCCGTTGCCGCAGCCGGCCCGCGACGTCCGCTGGGCCGTGGACGAGATGGCCGGGCACGACCCCCGGTCGATACTGCAGGCCACCGCGGCCATCGGCCGTTTCGACTCCTCCGCGTGGATCGGCCAGGTAGATGTCCCGACCTCGGTGGTGGTCTGCACCAACGACCAGATAGTGCCGCCCATCCGGCAGTTCCGCCTGGCCCGGGCCATTCCCGACGCCACCGTGCGCTGCGTCGACGGCGGTCACCTGTGCGTGGCCGGCGGGGCGCCGAAGGAGCGCTTCCTGGCCGCCCTGCGCCAGTCCTGCCTGGACGTGGCCTCCCGCTGACGGGAGAACCGCCGCCGGACACTGGCGCAGCCGGCCGGCCGGTCGCCCGCCGCCGGGGCCGTTCCCCTCAGCCGGCGGCCCGGCCCAGCGCCGAGTAGACGAACTGCAGGGCGTCGGCCCCGGCCACCGCCCCCAGCACCGAGCACACCGTGCGGGCCGCCCGGGGGTACGCCAGCATGGCGAACGTGCCGACCGTGGCCAGCCACACCGATATGCAGAACGGGCAGCTGACCAGCTCGCCCACCGCGTGGCGCAGCCCGGTGCCGGTCACCTCCTCGTTGACCTCGCCGTGGCCCGCCGGCTCCTTGTACTCGGTGAAGGGGGCCCGCACCACGGCGGTGACCGAATCCTTGGTGATCAGCCGGCTGGCCCTGAACACCCCGACGGTCAGCAGAGCCAGGTCCGCCGCCGGGATGCGCTCCGGTACCCGCACCCGGCGGGCCCGGCCCAGCAGGATCATCGACAGCACCGCTGTCAGGTAGGCCGTCAGGAGCCCGGCGTAGGACCCGAGCGGCCGCTCCGTCCCGTGGGCGTAGCGGCGCTCCCACTCGCTCAACTCGGTCGTGAGTGCATCGGCCCGGCTTCTGTCCACCATCTCCCAGGATTCCTCCCCAGCCGCACCGGCCTGAAACCTGACGGGCCCCACCCGCCCGGCGGGACCCGGATCAGGCTTCCCCGAAGGACTCCCGCAGCTTGGCCAGGATGCGGGCCATGAGCCGCGACACCTGCATCTGGCTGACGCCGATCTCCTCGGCGACCCGCCTCTGGGTCCACCCGTCGAAGTACAGCCGCTTGACGATCAGCCGCTCCCGGGGGTCCAGCCCGGGCAGCGACTCCCTCAGCTGGCGGCGCTCCAGGGTGGCGTCGAACTCGCCGTCGATGACCGGCACCTCGATGGCGGGGTCGTCCTCGCCGCGGCGGGGCGCGTCGAGCGACGCCGGCCAGTAGCTGTCCCCGGCCTCCATCGCCGACAGCACCAGTTCCTCCGAGATGCCCAGGTGGGTGGCGATCTGCCCCACGGTGGGGGAGCCGCCGAGGCTCTGGCCCAGTTCCTCCCGGGCCGTCTTGATCGCCAGGTACGCCTCCTGCAGCGACCGGGGGACCCTCAGCATCCAGGTCCGGTCCCGGAAGTGCCGCTTCAGCTCGCCCAGGATGCTGGCGGTGGCGAAGGTGGCGAACGACGATCCGTGGTCGCCGCTGTAGCGCCCGGCGGCCTTCACCAGGGCCAGCAGCGCGACCTGCTCCAGATCGTCGGCCAGCTCCCCGTGGTGGGCGAAGCGGCGCGCCAGCGACCGGGCCAGGTTGCAGTGGGACCTCACCAGACGGTCCTGCTCCGCCCGGTCGGCCAGCGTCAACGCCGGGACCGCCGAGGAGTCCTCCGCCGCCGGCACCGGGTCGGAGGTGCGCTCGAACAGGCGGCCCGAGCGGTCCACGGCCCGGAACTCCGCGGCCGGCACCAGGCCCGGCGCCGGCGGCTCGGCGAACAGCAGGTGGCCGCCCCGGCGCAGGCGCCGCATGGCCGGATCGACCGCCGCGGCCCGGTCGCAGCCGCCGACTCCGGGCGAGCCGACCGGCGAACGCCCGCTCGCCACCGCCCGGCCGCCGGCCGTCCTGGTGGGCAGGATCGTGCGGATGGTGACCAGGTCCACCGGCTGGGCCGGGGTGGCCAGGATCACCCGCCGCAGGAGCCGGGGGCTCGGCACGTACCGGCGGTCCTGGCGCAGGAACGCCTGGCCGCGCCGCTCGCCGGGCAGGCACCGGATCTCCGACAGGGCGAAGTGGACCGGCTCGCTCCGTCCCGGCTGGTCGGACAGGTAGACGCTGATGTCGGCGCTCGCCGCGTCACCCCGGGCGTGGTGGTACGCCACCGCCACGGCGATGGCGTCTTCGGCGCAGCCGACGGTCCAGACCCGGGGAGGGCGGGACGGGGCCACGTCGAGAAGGGGCGGCATCAACTGCTGCTGCAGCAGATCCCATTCCTTCAGAAACGACGTGGTGAGAGTCAAAATGCGAAACCTCCGCCTACAGGGCCGGAAACAGGTCCGACCCGGTTTTGTCGTTACCCGGCCCTGGGTAGATCGAACCAGGATTCACCCTCCGCATGCGTAGCTGTACGCAAACCGGTCGACCGGCCCGGTGGCTATGCTCGGCTCCGGTGGCCGGGGGGCCACCGGGATCAGGAACAGCAGCATCAGCAGGGGGAGGCCGGTTGAGGTTCGGGATCACGCTGTTCACCAGCGATCGGGGCATAGGGCCGGCTCAGGCCGCCAGGGCCGCCGAGGAGCACGGCTTCTCCTCGTTCTACGTGCCCGAGCACACCCACATCCCGGCCAGCCGGGACACCGCCCATCCGGCCACGGGTGATGCCAGCCTGCCGGACGACCGCTACATGCGCACCCTCGACCCGTGGGTGGCGCTCGGCCTGGCAGCGGCGGTGACGCAACGTATCCGCCTGGGTACCTGCGTGGCCCTGCCCCTCGAGCACGACCCGATCACCCTGGCCAAGACCGTCGCCTCTCTCGACTTTCTGAGTGGCGGACGGGTCACCTTCGGTGCCGGTTTCGGCTGGAACGTGGAGGAGATGAAGGACCACGGGGTCGATCCGGCCCGCCGGCGCACCATGCTGCGTGAGTACCTCGAGGCCATGCGGGTCCTGTGGAGCGAGGAACGGGCTTCGTACCGGGGCGAGTTCGTCTCCTTCGGCGAGTGCTGGGCCTGGCCCAAGCCGGTGCAGTCGCGGGTTCCGGTGCTGCTCGGGGCCGCCGGGACGGAGCGTTCCTTCAGGTGGCTGGTGCGCCACGCCGACGGGTGGATCAGCACCCCCCGGGAGGGCGACATCACCTCCTCGGTGGAGCTGCTGAACTGCATGTGGGACGAGGCCGGCCGCGACGGGCGGCCCGAGATCGTGGTGCTCGGCCCCCGCCCCGATGAGGAGCTGATCGCCCTGTACGAGAAGCTGGGGGTCACCGAGGTGATGTTCGGCCTGCCGGACCGCAGCGCTGATGAGGTCGTCGCCTACATCGAGCGCCGGGGCTCGTTCATCCGGCCGTTCGTGTGAGCGGGGGGACAGCCGCATGACCGGACCCTTTTTCCCGGAGAAGTTCCGGTGGGGCACGGCTACCGCGGCCCACCAGATCGAGGGTGGCAACGTCAACAACGACTGGTGGCGCTGGGAGCACACCCCCGGCTCCGGCGTGGCCGAGCCGAGCGGCGACGCCTGCGACTCGTGGCACCGCTGGCCCGACGACGTGGAAATGGTGGCCGGGCTGGGGTTCGACCACTACCGGTTCTCCCTGGAGTGGAGCCGCATCGAGCCGGCGCCGGGGGAGTGGTCGACCGCCGCCGTGGACCACTACCGCCGGGTCTGCGACGCCCTGCGGGAGCGGGGGATCGAGCCGGTGGTGACCCTGCACCACTTCACCACGCCGATCTGGTTGGCCGACGAGGGGGGTTGGGAAAAAGGGCCGGCCGTGGACCGCTTCGCCGCCTTCTGCCACCGGGCGGTGTCGGGCCTGGGGGACTCCGTCGGCCGGGTGTGCACCCTCAACGAGCCGAACATCGTTGCGACCATGGGTTACGTGCTCGGGATGTTCCCGCCCGGGCGCCGCGACCCCGCCGCCGCGGAGGCGGTGACGGCCAACCTGGTGGAGGCCCACCGTCGGGGCGTGGAGGCCGTCCGGGCGGCCAACCCGGCGGTGCCGGTCGGGCTCACCCTGTCCATGACCGACTACCAGGCGGCCGAGGGCGGCGAGGAGCGGGTCCGTCACATGCGGGCCCAGCACGAGGACCCCTTCCTCCTGGCCACCGGGGGGGACGACTTCCTCGGCGTGCAGACCTACACCCGCATGGTGATCGGCCCCGACGGCTGGTTGGGCCCCCGGCCCGGGGTGCCGGTTCTGCCGATGGGCTACGAGCTGTGGCCCGCGGCCCTGGAGGCGTGCCTGCGCCGGGCCTGGGAGGTGACCGGCGCGGCGGTGCCGCTGTGGGTCACGGAGAACGGCATCGGCACCGACGACGACGACCAACGCATCGACTACGTCCGCTCCGCCCTGGAAGGGGTGCTGCGGGCCCTGGCCGACGGTATCGACGTCCGGGGCTACACCTACTGGTCGCTGATGGACAACTTCGAATGGGCGTTCGGCTACCGCCCCCGCTTCGGCCTGCTCGACGTCGACCGCTCCACCTTCGAGCGGCGTCCGAAGGAGAGCGCCCGGTGGCTGGGGGAAGTGGCCAGGAACAACCGATTGCCCTGATCAGGTATCTTCCGGGGCCATCCCATCGCTGGCGGACCTGTGATGACTGACGCTCCACTCCCCGGGCCCGGACAGGCGGCCCGCCCCGAGATCCGATTCGGCCAGGCCTCAGCCGGTGGGTCGGGCCCGGCGCCGTTCGGGCGCGCCGGGGCGGCGGCGGGCATCGTGCTGGTGGTGGCCGTGGTCGGCGGCCTGCTGTGGGCGGCGGCCACCGGCCGGCCGGCGGCGGCCCAGCGCCCGGCCGTCTTCGGTGGCTCCCTGGTGCTGGAGGACTCGCGGCCCCTCACGGTCATCGACGTGGCCACCGCCTCCATCACCGTCCGCCTCCAGGGCGTCAACGCCGAGGTCGGGGCGGCCAACTACGGGGACGTGCAGCCGGTGCCGGTCAGCGGCGGGACCGTGCTGGTCAACCGCCGGACCGGGGCGTTCAACTTCCTGGAGCCCGACGACTACGTCACCGACCCGAACGGGCCGGGCGTGGGGCTGGGGTCGCTGGCCGGCGTGACCGGCGCCGAGGGGCTGGCCAGCGGCTCCGACGCCTACATAGTGCGGTCCGCTCCCCGCTCCACCGTCTCGCTGGTCGGCTCCCAGACGGTCGCCTCGGCGGCCCGGGCCCGGGGCTCGACGGTGCCCCCTCTCGGCTTCGCCTCCCTGGCCGGCCCGGTGACGCTGCGGCCCGGTTCGGCCGCGGTGGCCGGCGCCGACCTGTGGGTGCTGGTCGGCTCCGGGCCGGCCTGCCGGGCCGAGCGGTTGCGCCCCGCCGCCGCCGGCGCCGACCAGCTGGCCGTCACCCCCGAGGCCGCCCTGCGGGCCGGCTGCCGGGCCGCCGCCATCGAGTCGGCCGGCGGATCGGTGGCCGTGGCCGCCCCCGGCCGGGTCAGCGTCTACCGGCCCGGATCCCGGCCCCTCGCCGTGAGCGTCCCGGCCACCGCCTCGGCCGGGCGGATCGTGCCGGTGACCGGCGCCGGGCCCGGCTTCCTGTTCCTGGCCCACCTGCCGGCGGGCTGGTACCTGTACGGCGTGGGCCCCGGGACCCGGGTGCGGGGCCCGTTCCACCTGCCCGGCTTCCCCGGTGACGCCGATCCGGTGGTGCCGGTGCTGTCGGGCGGTTACCTCTACACCCTCGACCAGGGGGCCGGGCCCCGGCCCGTGCTGTGGAGCATCGACCCGGCCAACGGCCGCATGGCACCGGTGGCCGGGGCGCCCAGATACCCGCTGCGCAGCGCCTCGGAGAGGAGCAGCTTCCAGGGCGCCCAGGTGCTCGTCGACGGGCCCCGGGTGGTGTTCAACAACCCGCAGAGCCTCGAGGCGCTGGTCGTGTTCACCGACGGGTCCCATCCGCCCGTCGTGGTCGACAAGAGCGCGGCGGTGGCGGTGAGCACCACCGGCCCGGCCGACCTCAACGTGGCCCCGCCCACCACCGCCCCGGCGTCGGGGGCCGGGCAGAAGAGCAAGACCGGTTCCACCTCGGGCACCCAGCCGGTCCCCGTCGCCCAGCCGGTCAGCCAGAAGGTCACCTGCGCCAACACCACCCAGAAGCCCTACGCCCCCCAGATCACCTCCGTCACCCCGTCGTCGGGTACCGCCCTGGTGGCGTGGTCCTACGAGCTGCTCGACCAGACCGACTGCGAGCCGTCGTCGTGGTCGGTGCACATCACCGCCCTGTCGGGCTCGCACCAGCCGTCACAGCCCACCCGGGTGCTGTACGGACAGAACCAGTACCTCTTCACCGGTCTGCGCCCGGCCACCAGGTACTCGGTGGTGGTCACCGCCTTCATCAACGCCCAGTCCACCCCCTCCAGCCCGGCCACCTTCACCACCTCGGCCCGGGGTCCTGACGCCCCGCTGTCGGTGACCACCACCTCCGACGGCCAGGGCGACTGGGTGGTGTCGTGGAAGCCCTGCTCGGAGGCCGCCAACCCCAGCTGCGTCGTCCCCGCCGACCAGTGGTCGGTGATCGGCTCGGCGTGCGGGGGCAGCTACGTCGGTTCCCCGCCGACGGTACAGGTGGCCGGGGGTACCGACACGGTGACCATCAACGCCGACAACCTGGGCCTGCTCGGCGAGTCGCTCACCTTCAGCGTCGAGGGCAGCCTGGCGTCGGGCCTGACCGGCAACCCCACCGCCGACGGCACCTGCACCGAGGCGTGGCGCAAGCCCGACGCCAGCACCATCTCCCTCACCGGCGCCGGCGCCGCCTCCGGGCCCACCATCACCGCCACCCTGCAGGTTTCGGCCACCGGCAACGCCGTCGAGGACTTCGGGACCCTGCCGTCGGAGACGGACTTCGTCTACTCCGTGGGCGGCCGGACGGTGGGCCCCACCAGCAGCCTCCGGGTGACCATCCCCGACCTGCCCGCCGGCCGGCCCCTCACCCCGACGGTCGAGGTGTACCCGGCCGGTCATCCCGACGCGGCGGTGACCGTCACCGGGTCGCCCTTCTCCCAGACCCTGCCGTGGCCGGCGGACCTGCAGGGCGGCACCCGGGTGGTCCCGGCCGTCGGCTCGGACCCCAACTCCGGGACCATAACCGTCGAGTTCCCCCCGGACCTGCCGGCCGGGCCGCTCAGTGCCGGCAACGTGGCCGTCACCTGCGGATCGACGGCGGTTCCCGAGCCGGGAGGCCCGGTCACCGGCGGCCGGCTGTCGTACCCCATGGACCTGATCGACAGCGGCGGGGCCTGCACGCTCTCGCTCACCCTCGACGACACCGCCTCCCCCGACCCCTACGGCGGCCCGTCGCCCCAGGTGACGGCAGCCTTCGCCATCGGCAGCCAGCCGAGCTACAGCTTCTCCGCCACCGTCACCCGCAGCTGCCAGCTCAACTTCGTGTGCGGTCTCGGAGGCCAGCCGTTCCAGGTGGTCGTCGACAGCACCGTCCACGGCCCGCTGAGCGCCGGCGGTGACTGGGCGGTGTCGTCGAGCGGCGGCCCGGCCAACCTGTGTGCCGGCACCCAGGGGCTGCCCGGGCCCAACTTCCCCTACACCTTCGACCTTCCGGCGGCCTGCCCGA
>JAKAXN010000380.1 GCA_021816565.1 Actinomycetes bacterium | reverse complement strand
GTCGCGCAGATCTTCGAGGACCCGGATAACTGGCGGCTCGTCCTCGAAGCAGCCCGGACAAGCACGGCGGACGGCGCCGTGCTCCGGCCCCAGGTGATCCCGCGCTCGGTCACGGTGATGACGAGTCTCGACGCCTACCACCTCTTCATGGCGCGCCCGACGTATCGCAAGATCGCCGATCTTCCCCTCGCCGAGCGGGTCGCCGAGATGCGCCGGCCCGAGGTGAGAGACGCCATCCTCGCCGAAGCCGACGCCACCGAGGGCCTGACACGCGGCGCCGCGGTGCTGATCAGCCTCTTCGCCAATGCCCTGCCGGTCACCTTCCCCCTCAGCGAACCGGTGGAGTACGAGCCTGACCTCGGCTCCTCGGTATTGGCGCAAGCGCTGGGTGCCGGTCTCGACCCGGTCGCCCACATGTACGACCTGCTCCTCGCCGACAACGGCACTGCGTTTTACGCTGTGCTCGGGTCGAACTACGTCGGCGGCGATCTCGAGGTGTGCCGGGAGATGCTCCTCGATCCGAACACCGTCACGGGCCTCAGCGATGCCGGTGCCCACGTGAACCTCATCTCCGACTGCTCGGCATCGACGTTCCATCTCACGCACTGGGCCCGCGATCGTCAGGTCGGTGAGCTGCTGCCGATCGAGCTGCTCGTCCACAAGCTCAGCGGCGGCAACGCTGCGCTGTACGGGTTCGATGACCGGGGTTCCGTGACGGCGGGCAAGCGCGCCGATCTCAACGTGATCGACTTCGAATCCCTCCGGATCCGTCGCCCGGAGCTGCGCCACGACCTGCCTGCCGGGGCGAGCAGGATCCTGCAGTCCGCCGAGGGCTACCTCGCCACATTCGTAAACGGTGTCCAGACGCGAAGCAACGACGCAGACACCGGCAAGCGGCCCGGTCGGCTCGCCCGGGGTCGCTGAGCGGACAGTGCCCGACGATGACGGCGGTTCAGGACCGTCACCGCCCAGCCTGTCCGTCGCGACCGGCCGTCCTCCGTCTCTGAGCCCGATCTGTACATCGCAGTCGAAGCTCACAGTCGGGGCTGCCGGGTGGGCCTGGCAGGTGAGCACGTAGCCGGATTCCAGCTCGCTGGGTCCCAGGGCGAAGTTCTGGTACATCTCGACCCGGCCAGCGAGGATCTTCGCCCTGCAGGTGCCGCAGGCGCCTCCCATGCACGAGTAGGGAGCGTTCGGATCCTTCTGGTGGGCGCCTTCGAGAAGAGATTCGCCGACGGCCAGCTCGAAGGTCTGTGTCGATCCATTCAGCTTCATGGTCGCCGTGGCCGGCGCCCGGTCAACCGTCCGATCCGTCGTGTTGGCGCGGTACCCGGTGAAGAGCTCCAAGTGGATCCTCTCGGCCGCGACGGAGCGCTCGAGGAGCGCGTCGCGCACCATCGTGGTGAGGCCCGCCGGGCCGCCCAGAGACCATTCGTCGACCGTGGCTGGATCCGCGATGGTGGCGAACCATAGATCCAGCTTGGTGAGGTCGATCTGGCCCTTGAGCTCCGGCGGGTGCGACGCGGGTGACTCGTCGGAGAACACGTGCAGGATCCGGAGGCGGTCCGCACATGTGGACTCGAGCT
Source organism: Actinomycetes bacterium (assembly GCA_021816565.1). The sequence goes on along the minus strand of JAKAXN010000380.1, from coordinate 3,076 downwards.
CGTCGAGTTCGTGGCGGAACATGGTGGAGCGGCGGCTCCGATCGGCGTAGATCCGGGTGAAGCGGCTCTCGGTTTCGATCTGCAGGGTCGTGTGCAGGATGGAGATGATCGGAGTGATGCGGAGCCGGCCTGGAGTTGGTTTCCGCCCGACCAGTCGACGGCGGCCGACCCGATGCAACCGTCGCCGGAACGGCAGAGGGCCTGGATCTCTTGTGTGGACCCGCGCTGACCGCGGCATCGTTCGCTCAGGGGACCGGCACCCCTCGGCGAATTCCAAGCCGTACTCGGCGACAGAATCCGCTAGCCGACCGGTCGCGGCAGAACAACAGCGCACGTTCGGCTACCCGAAATGGCCGGCCCGAACGAGCGAAATGGCGGTGAGGCGTCCGGAGGAGATACGTCCACACCCTTCAACAGGAGACCATCTTCCGCGGAGGTCACGACGGTCTGCTCTGAAGCCGAGCGGCCGGTGCCCGGGCGGTCCTGGACGGATACGGCGGCCAGTGACGCCCAAATCGTGGAACCGGACGGCCCCTCCCGGCCGAGCGAACCCTTACGCCACTTGCACCCGGCTGACGCCTGTCAGCGAGCAGGTGTAGAAGCTGCCGGCCGGCCCCGGGGCCGGGAACAGCACGGACTGGATCCCCTGCCCGGTGTCTGCCGACGCCAACTCGGCGCCGGTGGCCACGTCCAACACCAAGGTCCGGGGGCCGTCACCGGTCACCATCTCGCCCGACTCCTCGTAGAGCAGCAGGTGGCTGGCATGGTCCTGATCCCGGACCCAGCGCCGTTCCAGGGTGTCGAGGTCGAAGCCGCACAACACACCGTGGCCGCTGTCATAGCCCACCACCACCCGGCGGGCCTCGTCGACCAGGGGCGGGTTGCTGACCAGGCCGCCCGGCCCGTCGGCGACCTCCACCAACGTCACCTCGGCGGATTCCACATCGACGCGCACCAGGTGCAGCGGGGCGGTGGACAGTCCCTGGCCGCGCAGGGATCCGTTGAAGCGCTCCGCGCCGTCCCCGTTGTCGAGGAACCAGGCCGCCCCGGCGGCCAGGACGCAGTCCCATCCGTAGGTCTGGCCGGCCATGGTGCGGTAGGCGGCGTGGAAGTCGGGGTCGAGGGCCAGGCGACGACCGTCCCAGTGCGCCCGCATCAAGCTGGTGTCGCCGACCACGTAGATGGTGTCACCGTCGGCCGACAAGCGGGCGATGGACGGCTCGGGCAGATCCAGCCGGGCCACGATGTCGAGGGTGTACGGATCCAGGACAACCAGCTCGCAGGGGCGCCGCTCCTCCGGGCCGAGCGCAGCGCCGGGGAGCGATCCGCCGAAGTCCTTGGTAGCCAGGTGGCCGTCGCCGAGGGGGACGAAGCTGTTGTAGGGGCGATCGCGGGGCAACTCGCAACAGGCCCGCACCTGCAGGTCCCGGTCGAGGCGGTGGGCGTGGCGGCCGAAGACCACGTGCAAGGTGTCCGGTGCGCTGACCGCCATCCCGCCCGGCCACACCGGACCGCCAGGGAGCTCGACGGAGCGGGAGAGCGGGTCCAGGGTCAGCGGGTCGATGCGCTCCACGGTGGCGGTGGCTCCGTCGCCGAAGCCGTGGCGCAGCAGGAACGTGTCGGTACCGTCGGTGACGACCATCGTGGCCACAGGGTCGATCCGGGTCGTGACCTGCAGCCCGGTCCCGCCGTTGCCGGCACCCAGCCGCCCCGGGACGCGCTGCAACCGTCGGGGACCACCGTCCTCGTGGGTCCAGCTCACACCGGTGCCTGGAGGGTCAGGCGGTCGGCCCGCTCGGGCGGCTGGGCCGCCCGGAGATCATCTACCAGGTCGTTGCGGATGGCCCGGTAGTCCGGATCAGCCCAGCGGTTGACCCGCTGGAGCGGATCGTCGAGGAGGTCGTAGAGCTCGCCCTCCGATCCGTCATGGACAGCACCCGGCAGGTACGCGGTGCACACCCACCGGTCGCGGGTGACGGTGCGCAGGTGCACCCCCACACCGAACAGCTCGCTGTCCCACGCCGTCAGCACCCGGTCCGGTCCGGTCTGGCCCGGTCCCGGAAGGGGCTGTTCCTGCATCCAGTCGGGTACATCCAGGCCGGCGATCCGGCACAGGGTGGGGGCCACGTTGATCAGGCCCACCGGGTCGGTGACGGTGCCGCCGGCCAGGCCGGCCGAGGGCGCCGGACGCCACACCAACGGCAGGCGCATAAGCCCGTCGACGTGGTAGGGCCCCTTGAACAGCAGCCCGAAGTCCCCCTGCAGCTCGCCGTGATCGGTGGTGAAGATGACGTCGACGTCGTCGCTCCATCCGCGGGCGTCGATGGCGGCCAGCACCCGGCCCAGGGCCTCGTCGATCAGCTCGCACTCGACGGCGTTGCGGGCGTTGACCTCGCGGACCTGCTCCGGGGTCATCGTGGCCGGCACCCAGGTCGCCGGGGCTTCGTAGTTGGAGACGAGAGACCCGTCGTACCAGAGGCGCCAGTGCCGGGGCTTGGCGTCGAGAAGGGCCTCACGGGCCCTGGCATCCTCGGGGTAGCCGGCCGGTAGCGGGACGTCGCGCCAGTCGATACGGCCCATCTCCGCCTCCGGCGGATCCCAGGGGTGGTGCGGGTCGGGGAAGCTGGTCCAGCAGAACCAGTCCTCGTCGTCGCCGAGCGAGTCGAGCCAGGCGACGGTTCGGTCGGCGACCCAGTCGGTGTGGTACCACTCCTTGGGGATGGGGTTGACCTTGACCTGGGGAGCGCCGGTGTCGCCGCCGCCGGCCCCGTTGACCTGCAGCTCGGCGTCGAGGGTGGCGTAGAAGGACCCGATCGCCTCCGGGTGGTGCTGGCGCAGCCACATGGCGCAGTGCAGGGCCCCCTGGGCTCCGTGGGTGGCGAACTCGAGATGCTCGAAGCCCCGGTGGGGTCCACCGGCTGGGGTGGGGCTGGTCCCCATGGAGTTCTCCGGGAAGCGCATGAAAGGATCCAGGTACGGCTCGAAGTGGGCCTTGCCGACCAACGCCGTGCGGTATCCGGCCCGGCGCAGCACTTCGGCCACCGATGGGGCGTCGGCGGGTAGGGGCACACCGTTC
>JAKAXN010000379.1 GCA_021816565.1 Actinomycetes bacterium | reverse complement strand
CCAGCGGCTGGCGCAGGGCGTCGAGGACGTCGGCGGGGAACTCCCCCAGCTCGTCGAGGAACAGCACCCCCCGGTGGGCGCAACTCAACTCGCCGGGACGCATCTGGGTCCCGCCCCCGCCCACCAGCGAGACCGGCGACGCGCTGTGGTGGGGGGCCCGGAACGGCGGCCGGCGCAGCGCCTCGCCGAGCGGCACCGGCAGGCCGGCCGCCGAGTGGATGCGGGCCACCTCGAGGGCCTCGTCCGCGCTCAGGGCCGGGAGGAGGCCCGGCAGCCGCTCCGCCAGCATGGTCTTGCCGGCACCGGGCGGGCCGACCATCAGCAGGTGGTGGGCCCCGGCGGCGGCCACCTCCACGGCCAGGCGGCCGAGGGGCTGGCCCCGCACGTCGCGCAGGTCCGGGACCGGCGGGCCGGCCGGCGAGCCGGCCGGCGGGGGCGGGCGCTCCCAGTCCCGCCGGCCGAGAACGGCCCCCACCACCGCGGCCAGCGTCGAGGCGCACCGGGCCTCGACCCCGCCGAGGAGCCGGACCTCGCCGGCGCAGACCGGCGGCAGCACCGGCACCCGTCCCTGCATGGCGTGGACCAGCGGCAGCACCCCCGGGACCGGCCGGAGACTGCCGTCCAGGCCCAGCTCGCCGATGAAGGCCAGGCCCTCGACGGCCGGGGCCGGCAGCTGGCCGTCGGCGGTCAGCACGGCCATCGCTATGGGCAGGTCCAGTCCGGAGCCGCCCTTGCGCACGCCGGAGGGCGCCAGATTGACCGTGACCCGCTTCTGGGGCCATCTGAGTCCGCTGGAGAGGATGGCCGCGCGCACCCGGTCACGCGACTCCCGGCAGGACGCGTCGGGCAGCCCGACGATGCTGAACGACGGCAGGCCCGTGGACACGTGGACCTCCACCGACACCGCCTGCCCCGCCACCCCGACCAGGGTGGCCGAATGAACCTCTGCCAGCACCGCGACACTCCTCGAGACCTGGGGAACCGATCCGGGGGGCCGTGGCGCCGGCCGCCGAGCGTCAACGTGGAGGGTATCGGGGCCCTGCGACGGCCGACGCGGGGAGAATGGGGGCTGTGGCTGGCGACGACGTGGACGTGCGGGTGGTGCACCCGTTCCAGGCGACGAAGGACTACGTGTGTCCCGGCTGTCAGCAGACCGTGGCCGCCGGAACCGGCCACGTCGTGGTGGTACCGCGCCGCGACGTGGACCTGCGACGGCACTGGCACAGACCGTGCTGGGAGCACCGGGACCGCCGCCGACCCGGGCGGTGAGCACCGGCGGCCATCCGCGAGACTCGGGGCCATGATCCCCGGAGCGAACCACTCCCCGGCCGTCAGCTTCCGGCCGGCCGGGCCCGACGACGTCGACGCGGTGGTGGCCCTGGTGGAGTCCGCCTACCGGGGCGACAGCAGCCGGGTCGGATGGACCACCGAGGCCGACCTGCTCGACGGGCAGCGCACCGACGCCGGGCAGGTGAGGGCCCTGCTGGAGCGGCCCGCCTCGGTGGTCCTGCTGGCCGAGGCCGCCGGTGGGATCCGCGGCACCTGCCACCTGGAGCGGACCGGCCCCGGCACCGCCTACTTCGGGATGTTCGCGGTGCAGCCGGACCGGCAGGGCTCGGGGATCGGCCGGGCCCTGCTCGCCCGGGCCGCCGGCATGGCGGCCGGGTGGGGCTGCTCCGAGCTGCGCATGACGGTGATCCGCCAGCGGGCCGACCTCATCGCCTGGTACGGCCGGATGGGCTTCCGTCCGACGGGCGAGACCGAGCCGTTCCCCTACGGCGACGAGCGCTTCGGCCGGCCCCGCCGCGACGACCTCGAGTTCGTGGTCCTGGCCGGGCCGACCGGCGGCGAGGAACCCTCCCGGGCGGCGGCCGGGGCGCGCCCCGAGGGACAGCCGTGACCACGACGGGGGCCGACGGCCGGGCCGGTCAGGGCCTGTCGCTCAGCGTGCACATCCTGAAGGTCACGCTGCTCGACGTGACCCCCCCGGTGTGGCGCCTGCTCCGGGTGCCCAGCGCCGCCACTCTCTCGGTGCTGCACCAGGTGATCCAGGTGGCCATGGGATGGGAGGACCGCCACCTGCACGAATGGCGGGTGGGCGACGGGGTCTACACCGGCGCCGAGGAGGACTGGGGGGAGGGCGGCGGCGACGACAGCGCGGTGGTGCTCGGCGAGGTCGCCCCGGCCGATTCGGTCCTCCACTACGACTACGACCTGGGAGACGGGTGGGAGCACCTGGTCGAGGTGGTGGCGGTCGAGCCCTACGACGCCACGGTGCCGCCGCTGGCGGTCATGGACGGGGCCCGGTCGGCGCCGCCGGAGGACTGCGGCGGGCCGGCCGGCTACGAGCACCTGCTCGATGCCCTCGCCGACCCCGACGACCCCGAGCACGACGAGATGGTGGAGGCGTTCGGGGATGCGCTCGACCCCGACTACTTCGACCGCAGGCGGGTCAACCTGCTGCTCGAGGAGTTCTGGCGCCCCTCCTGACCGGCCCTCCGGGAGCCGTCAGGCCGGGGCCCGCCCCCCAGGGGGGCTCAGGCCCGGCCCGGGAGGGCCCTTTCGAGGTCCGCCCAGAGGTCCTCGACGTCCTCCACCCCGACCGACATGCGCAGCAGGCCGGGCGGCAGGCCGCCCTCCCCCTCCCACCGGCCGCGGCGCTCGATCAGGGTCTCGACCCCTCCCAGGCTGGTGGCGACGGTCATCAGGCGGAGGCGCTCGACGGCGGTGTCGGCGGCGGCCGCTCCGCCCGCCACGTCGAAAGCCACCATGGCCCCGAAGCCGGCCATCTGCTCCCGGGCCAGACGGTGGCCGGGATGGTCGGGGAGACCGGGGTAGCGGACCGCCTCCACCGCCGGGTGGCCGGCCAACCGGCGGGCCAGCTCAGCGGCGTTGGCCCCCGAACGCTCCACCCGCAGGGCCAGCGTGCGGATGCCCCGGAGAGCCAGCCACGCCTCCCACGGCCCGGGCACGGCGCCGTGCAGCGACCGCCGGCGGGCCAGCGCCTCGGCCACGTCCTGGCGGCTGGTGACCACCGCCCCCATCACCACGTCGGAGTGGCCGGCCAGGATCTTGGTGGCGCTGTGCACCACCACGTCGGCGCCCAGTTCCAGCGGCTTCTGCAGCAGCGGCGAGGCGAAGGTGTTGTCCACCACCACGTCCATGCCGAGGGCGTGGGCCCCCTCGCAGAGGGCCGGTATGTCGGCCACCGCCAGCAGGGGGTTGGTGGGTGACTCGATCCACAGCAGCCCTCCTGCCCCGAAGGCCCCCTCGCGGCCCGACGGCCGGCCCGGGGTCTCGCACATCTCGGCGCAGACCCGCAGGGTGGCGGCGGTGTCGGCCACGTCGACGGTCCGGAAGCGGAGCCGGCCCCGCGACGCCACGTCGGCCAGGAACCGGCGGGTGCCGTTGTACGAATCGCCGGGCACCACGACCCGCCCGGGGATCGGCAGGACCTCCAGGACGGAGGAGATGGCCGCCATACCGGACGCGAAGACCAGGGCCCGTCCACCCTCCAGGGCCCCCAGGACCTCCTCGAGGGCGGTCCAGGTGGGGTTGCCGTCGCGGCCGTACACCGGCTCGCCGCCCTGGTGGAAGGTGGAGCTCATGACGACCGGAGGGTTGACCGGGGCGCCCCCCACTGCGTCGGGTCGGCCCAGGCGTACCACCTCGGTGGCGACCGACCACGCCGGTCGCTCCGGCGACGCCGGGGACCCCGGTCGTGACTCGCTCAAAACGCCTCCTCCAGCACGTCCACCTGTCCGCCGGTCACCGACACCACATCGAAGCGGACGTCCATGGGGCCGGCCCCCGACACCGGCCCGCGGGCCCGCAGCCACTCGGCCGCCAGCCTCCGCAGCCGGGACTGCTTGGCCGCGGTGACCGCCTCGAACGGCTCCCCGAAGGCCCGCCCGCTGCGGGTCTTGACCTCGCTGAACACCAGCGTCCGGCCCTGGCGCACCACCAGGTCGATCTCACCCGAGCGGCTGCGCCAGTTGCGGTCCACCAACTCGTAGCCGTGCCCGACGTACCAGGCCAGCGCCCGGTCCTCCCCCGCCGCGCCCAGGGCCCGCCGGCGGTCCCCGCCGGCCGGGGCTCCGGTCAGTACGACTCCTTCTCCGGGAGTTCCTCGATGTTGACGTCTTTGAACGTGACCACCCGGACGTTCGACACGAAACGGGCCGGTCGGTACATGTCCCACACCCAGGCGTCGCCCAGCCTGATCTCGAAGTAGGTCCGGTCGCCCTCGCCCTTGGCCTCCATGTGGACCTCGTTGGCCAGGTAGAAGCGGCGCTCGGTCTCCACCACGAACTTGAACATGGAGAGAACAGCCCGGTACTCCTGATAGAGCTGCAGCTCGATCTCGGTCTCGTACCGTTCCAGGTCCTCGGCGCTCATCGGTACGTCCCAAGCTCGCTCACGCCTCCCATGGTAGGCCGCAGCCGGCCGGAAGGGCGCGAGCGCGGCCCGCCGAAGGCCGGTGACCGGAAGTCGCCGGTCAGAGGAACGACGCGTCCCACACCGGCCACACCTTCCATATCGCCCGCCCCACGATGTGGCTCTCGGGGATCGGGCCGAACACCCGGCTGTCGAGCGAATCCCCCCGGTTGTCGCCCATCACGAACACGTGGCCGGCCGGCACGGTGAGCGGCCCGAAGGAGGAGG
>JAKAXN010000378.1 GCA_021816565.1 Actinomycetes bacterium | reverse complement strand
GGTCATCGGGCGTCCTCCACCTGGATGCGGATCCGCTTGTTGCCCTTGCCCTTCGACTCGGTCTTGAGCACCGTCACCCGGCCCACCTCGTCGGTGGACCGGACGTGGGTGCCCCCGTCGGCCTGCCTGTCCAGGCCCACGATGTCGACCACCCGGATCTCCTGCACCAACTCGGGGATGAGGCTCACCTTGGTGCGGATCAGGTCACGGTCGAGGACGGCCTCGCCGCGGGGGAGGAAGCCGACCTCGATGGGACGGGCGGCGGCCAGCTCGGCGTTGACCAGCTTCTCCACCGTGGCACCGAAGCCCTCGGGGAGCGGGTCGAACTCGAAGTCCATCCGGGCCGCCAGCGGCTCCATGTTCCCCCCGGTCACCGCCTTGCCCCACTCGTTCCAGATCACCCCGCACAGCACGTGGAGGGCGGTGTGGGTGCGCATCAGGGCGTGGCGACGCTCCCAGTCGAGGGAGCCGCCGACGGTCGCCCCCACGACCGGCAGGTCGCCCTCACCCAGGCCGTGCCAGACCTCCTCGCCCTCCTTGCGGACGTCCAGGACGGGCAGGCCGGCCAGCACGCCGGCGTCGTGGGGCTGGCCGCCCCCCGTGGCGTAGAACGCGGTGCGGTCGAGGGCCACCCGCCGGGCCCCGGGGTCCACGGCGGTCACGACCGCCTCGAACTCCCTGAGGTAGGCGTCGCGGAGATACAGCTGTTCCGTCGGCACCCCTCCATTCTGGCCGGTTCCCCCGGTGGGCCGCGTCCGGGCGCTTCCCGGACCGGCCCTATGCTCGCCCCGGCAGCCGCCCACCCCGGCTCCACGGGGGGGACCGGAGCGGCTGGAGCGAACGGAGGCCGGCCATGGCAGCGGTGCACCACAGAAGAGGGAAGCGGGACGGGCGGGCCATGACCAGCCGGAACAGCGGCATCGACGTCCGCCTGCCGGTGGACCGGCTGCCGGAGGGGGGCACCCCCTCCGAGGAGGCCTACGAGCTGATCTCCAGCGAGCTGCTGCTCGACGGCAGCGCCCGGCTCAACCTGGCCACGTTCGTCACCACCTCGATGCCGGAGCGGGCAGCCCGGCTCATGGCCGACACCGCCGACAAGAACATGATCGACAAGGACGAGTACCCCCAGACGGCGGAGCTCGAGCGGCGCTGCGTCAGCATCCTCTCCGACCTGTGGCACGCTCCCGGGTCCGACGAGGCGACGGGGTGCTCCACCACCGGATCGAGCGAGGCGGTGATGCTCTGCGCCATGGCCCTCAAGTGGCGGTGGCGCCAGAACCGCCGGGCCGCGGGGAAGCCCACCGACCGACCCAACCTGGTGATGGGGGCCAACGTGCAGGTCTGTTGGGAGAAGTTCTGCCGGTACTGGGATGTGGAGGCCCGGCTGGTCCCGCTAGAAGGAGACCGACTGCACCTGACCGCCGACGCGGCGGTGGCCCACTGCGACGAGAACACCATCGGGGTGGCCGCGGTCCTCGGGTCCACCTTCGACGGCAGCTACGAACCGGTGAAGGAGATCGCCGCCGCGCTGGACCGCCTGCAGGCGGAGAAGGGCCTCGACATCCCGGTCCACGTCGATGCCGCATCAGGCGGCTTCATCGCCCCGTTCCTCCAGCCGGACCTGGAGTGGGACTTCCGCATCCCCAGGGTGGCCTCGATCAACGCCTCCGGCCACAAGTACGGGCTCGTCTACCCCGGGGTGGGGTGGGCGGTGTGGCGGGACCGGGCCGCGCTGCCCGAGGACCTCATCTTCGACGTCAACTATCTGGGCGGTCACATGCCGACCTTCTCACTCAACTTCTCCCGGCCCGGGTCCGAGGTCGTGGCCCAGTACTTCATGTTCGCCACCCTCGGCTTCGACGGATACCGGCGGGTGCAGCAGCACTCCTCCGACGTGGCCCGCTACCTGGCCGCCGGGGTGGCCGCCATCGGGCCCTACGACCTGGTCAGCTCGGGCCAGGACCTGCCGGTCTTCTCCTTCGCTCTCAAACCGGAGGTGCGCAACTACAGCGTGTTCGACGTGTCGGACCGGCTGAGGGAGCGGGGCTGGCTGGTCCCGGCCTACACCTACCCGGAGAACCGCCAGGACCTGGCCGTGCTGCGCATCGTGGTGCGGGCCGGGATGACCTTCGACATGGCCGACGCCCTCCTGGCCGACCTGCGGACCAAGACGGCGGCCCTCGAGGCGCTCGATGCCCCGGTCCCCGACGCCCTGGCCACCCGGGAGCAGCCGTTCCACCACTGAGCCCCGACCGGCCAACGGGGGCCGGCTAGGCCAGCCCCACCTCGGCCACCACGTCCTCCACGGCGCCCACGACCCCGGCGTAGAACGGCCCGAAGTCGGCGTAGAGGGCCGACGCCTCGTCGAATCGCATCGAGTACACGGTGTCTTTGAGGTCGTCGGGGTGCACACCGAACAGGGTCACCCCCCACTCGTAGTCGTCGAGGCCGGTGGAGCCGGTGATGAGCTGCACCACCCGCCCGGCGAAGCGCCGGCCGGACCTGCCGTGGTCCATCATCAGACGCTTGCGGTCCTCGAAGTCGAGGGAGTACCAGTTGTCCTTGTCCCCGCGGCGCTTGCTCATGGGGTAGAAGCAGATCGCCCGCTTACCCTCGGGCGGCAGCGTGGGGTACAGCCGGGCCTGCAGGTGCTCCTCGGGCATCCCCTTGGCGTACTCCGACACCTCGGTCAGCGACACGTAGGAGTCGGTCACCTCAAGCCCGGCCCGCTGCAGCGCGCTCTGCAGCCGGCGCAGGCGGACCCAGTCCGGGCCCAGCGCCATGAACCCGATGTCGGCCTTGTGACCGAGCACCGAGAACGACACAACCTGGTGCTCCGCGCCCTGCATCTCCTTGACCGCCGAGATCACCGCCTGCCCGTCCGCGCCCGGCCCCAGCCGGCAGAACAGGTGCAGGACTCCCCACCCGACGGTCGGTTTCAACGGCTCCGCGGTCATGGTCCTCAGCTTACGGCCGGGCGGCATTGAAGAGGGCGGGGCGCCGATCCGGCCGCCGGGAGGCTCCGCCGGACAGGCGGCCGGTGAAAAAAGAGAGAGGGCCGGGCTCCCGAGGAGGCCGTTCCGTTTTCCCCGCAGGGGGATGGAACGGCCGGACGGGAGCCCGGCCCTCTTCGGACCTGAAGGAGGAGCGGCTTAGAAGTCGTCCATGCCGCCGCCCGGCATGGCCGGGGCGGCTTCCTTCTCCGGCTTGTCCACGATGACCGCCTCGGTGGTGAGGAACAGAGCGGCGATCGAGGCGGCGTTCTGCAGGGCCGAGCGGGTCACCTTGGCGGCGTCGATGACACCGGCCTTGAACAGGTCGACGTACTCGCCGGTGGCGGCGTTGAGGCCCTCGGCCGGGCTGGAGAGGCTCTTCACCTTCTCGACCACCACGCCGCCCTCGAGGCCGGCGTTGACGGCGATCTGCTTGATCGGCTCCTCCACGGCCCGGGCCACGATGCGGGCCCCGGTGGCCTCGTCACCCTCGAGCTTCTCGGCCCGGTCCAGGATGGCCGCCTGGGAGCGCAGCAGGGCCACGCCACCGCCGGGCACCACGCCCTCCTCGACGGCGGCCTTGGTGGTGGACACGGCGTCCTCGATGCGGTGCTTCTTCTCCTTGAGCTCCACCTCGGTGGCGGCGCCGACCTTGATCACCGCCACCCCGCCGGACAGCTTGGCCAGCCGCTCCTGCAGCTTCTCCCGGTCGTAGTCGGAGTCGGTGTTCTCGATCTCGGTCTTGATCTGCGAGATGCGGCCCTTGATGTCGGACTCGGAGCCGGCGCCCTCGACGACGGTGGTCTCGTCCTTGGTGACGACCACCTTGCGGGCCCGGCCCAGCAGGTCGAGGGTGGTGTTCTCCAGCTTCAGGCCGACCTCCTCGGTGACGACCTGGCCGCCGGTGAGGATGGCGATGTCCTGGAGCATGGCCTTGCGGCGCTCGCCGAAGCCGGGGGCCTTGATGGCCACGCTCTTGAAGGTGCCACGGATCTTGTTGACCACCAGGGTGGCCAGGGCCTCGCCCTCGACGTCCTCGGCGATGATCACCAGCGGGCGGCCGGACTGCATGACCTTCTCGAGGAGGGGCAGCAGGTCCCGCACGGCGGAGATCTTCGAGCCGACCAGGAGGATGTAGGGATCCTCGAGGACGGCCTCCATGCGCTCGGAGTCGGTGGCGAAGTAGGGGGCGATGTAGCCCTTGTCGAAGCGCATGCCCTCGACCAGCTCGAGGTCCATACCGAAGGTCTGGGACTCCTCGACGGTGATCACGCCGTCCTTGCCGACCTTGTCGATGGCCTCGGAGATGAGGTCGCCGATCTCGCCGTCAGCGGCGGAGATGGAGGCGACCTGGGAGATCTGCTCCTTGGACTCGGTCTCCTTCGCCAGGTTCTTCAGGGAGTCGACGGCGGCCTCGACGGCGGCCTCGATGCCCCGCTTGAGGGACATGGGGTTGGCGCCGGCGGCCACGTTGCGCAGACCCTCGCGCACGAGGGCCCAGGCCAGGACGGTGGCGGTGGTGGTGCCGTCACCGGCTACGTCGTCGGTCTTCTTGGCCACCTCTTTGACCAGCTCGGCCCCGATCTTCTCGTAGGGGTCCTCGAGCTCGATCTCCTTGGCGATGGAGACACCGTCGTTGGTGATGGTGGGGGCGCCCCACTTCTTCTCCAGTAC
>JAKAXN010000377.1 GCA_021816565.1 Actinomycetes bacterium | reverse complement strand
CTTCGGGATCCTCACCGCGGCCGGCTCCCTGATCTGGGACGGGGCCATGGCCCTGATCGGCTACGGCATCGGCGGCCGGTGGCGGACGGTGATGAAGGGCTTCAGCGACGCCGGCTACCTGCTCGGGGCTCTGGCGGTGGGGGCCATCGCATTCGTGGTGTGGCACCGGTGGAAGTCCTACCGGGCGGCGGTGCCGGCCGGACGACCGGCGACCGGTGGGCGGCCGGCGACCGGTGGGCGGCCGGCGGCCGGTGCGGCCCGGCGGCCGGTGGCGGCCGATGTCAGGGCCCGGGGAGTCCGGAGTCCCCGGCCTTCGCCGCGGTCGCGCAACGCGGCGTTGCGAAAGCTGAAGGTGCCGGCCCGCATCACCGGGGTGTTCTGGGCGGTCAAGCTGCTCAGCACGGCCATGGGCGAGGCCCTCTCCGACGCCCTGGTGCACGGCATCAACCAGTACCTGGCGGTGCTCATCGGCTTCGCCCTGTTCGTGGTGGCCATGCGGCGCCAGCTGCGGGCCCGGCGCTACAGCCCGTGGACCTACTGGTTCGCGGTGTCGATGGTGGCGGTGTTCGGGACCATGGCCGCCGACGTGATGCACATCGTGTTGCACATCCCCTACATCGCCTCCACGCTGTTCTACGCCCTGGCCCTGGCGGTGATCCTGCGGTCCTGGTACCGCCGCGAGGGGACCCTGTCGATCCACAGCATCTACACCAGCCGGCGGGAGATCTACTACTGGCTGACCGTGCTGGCCACCTTCGCCCTGGGAACGGCTCTGGGCGACCTGACGGCGGTGACGTTCAAGCTGGGGTACCTGGGCTCGGGGGTCATGTTCATGCTGCTCTTCGCCGTGCCGGGCGTGGCCTACGCCACCGGCCGGCTGGGGCCGGTGGCCGGGTTCTGGACCGCCTACATCCTGACCCGGCCCCTCGGGGCGTCCTTCGCCGACTGGTTCGGGTTCCCGTCCTCGGTGGGCGGCATCGGCCTGGGCCACCCGCTCACCGCGGTGCTGTTCGGGCTGCCCATCGTGGCCCTGGTCGGCTACATCTCCTCCAGCCGGCTGGACGCCTCGTACCCGGCCGCCGACCGCCTGGCCCGGCTGCAGCCCGAGTTCGCCGACTGAGCCCGGCGACCACCAGACGGACCGGGCCGGCTCCGGCCGGCAACCGGCGGGCCGGCCCGACCCGGGCCCGGCGCCGGCGCGCCCGGAGGCGGCCGGCCCAGCCGCTGCGCTTCGCCGCCGTGCTGGGCGCGATAGTGGCCGCCGCGGCCGCCGGTGGGGTGGCCCTGTCCCGGCTGGCCGGTAGCGCCGCCCCCCAGGCGACGGGCTGCACCTTCGCCCCGGCCGGCTCCCCCGAGGCGTACGTCCTGGACCTGGCCCAGGCCCAGAACGCCGCGGTGATAGCCGCGGTGGCCGGCCGGGACGGCCTGGCCGACCATGCGGTGACGGTGGCGCTGGCCACCGCCCTGCGGGAGTCCGGGCTGCGGGACCTGCCCTACGGGGACCGCGACTCGGTGGGCCTGTTCCAGCAGCGGCCGTCGCAGGGGTGGGGTCCGAGGGCCGAGCTGATGGACCCGGTGTACGCGGCCGGGGCCTTCTACGCCCGGCTGGCCCGGGTGCCGGGGTGGGCGGCCATGCCGGTCACCGAGGCCGCCCAGGCGGTGCAGCGCAGCGCCACCCCGGAGGCGTACGGGCCGTGGGCCGGGGAGGCGTCGGTGCTGGCCTCCGCCCTGACCGGCGAGGCGCCGGCCGCGGTGACCTGCCGGCTGGACGGCTACGCCGGGGCCGCTCCCCCGCCGGCGGAGCTGGCTTCGGCGGCCACCCGGGAGATGGGCTCGCAGCTGATCGGGGTGCCGCTGAGCGGCCCGCAGGGGTGGCGGGTGGCGGCGTGGGCGGTGGCCCACGCCTGGAACTACCACCTGCGGCAGGTGACCTACGGCAGCTGGGTGTGGACCGCCCGCTCCGGCCGGTGGGTGGATTACGACCCGGCCGGTGTCTCGGCCGCCGGGTCCAGCGCGGTCACCGTCGCCTACGGGACCTGAGCGACCCTGCCAGCATGGTCGGGTGACCCGCAGGAAGGGGCTGTCGGCGGTGGTGGCGGCGTCGGCCGTGATGCAGGTGGCGTGGTTCGCCGCCGGGGTGCGAATGGACGACTCGGCCCTGCACCCGGCCAACTTCCTGCAGGTCCAGTGGCAGCTGCTGCCGCTCAACCTGCTCCGCCACGACCTGCTGCGCAGCGTGTGGAACCTCCACAGCCAGCCGCCGCTGTACAACCTGTACTGCGGGCTGCTGCTGCACCTCCCGGCCGGGCTGCGCAGCCCGGCGGCCGCCGCGGTGGCGGCGGCCCTGGGCCTGGTCCTGGCGGCCACCACCTACCTGCTGATGGTGGAGCTCGGGGTGGGGGTCAAGGCGGCGGTCGCCCTCACCGTGGTGGTCGTGGCCGACCCGGCGCTGATCCTCTACCAGGAGTGGCTGTCGTGGTCGTACCCCTCGGCGGTGGGCCTGACCGCCGGCGGCTTCGCCCTGGCCCGCTCGGCCCGCACCGGGTCGGCCGGCTGGGCGGCCGCCGGCCTGTCGTGCTTCGCCGCGGTCCTGCTGATCGACACGACCTTCCAGTGGCCGTGGCTGGTGGCCGCCGCCGCGGTGGCGGTGGCCGCGGCCGGCCGGCGGGGCCGGCGGGCGGTGCTCGCCGCGGTGGCGGTGCCGGTGCTGGTGGTGGGCGGCTGGTACGCCAAGACGGCGGTGCAGTTCGGTACCGCCACCACCAGCAGCTGGCTGGGGATGAACCTCTACCAGACCACCCTGGACCACGCCCCGCCCGCCCAGGTGGCCCGGCTGGTGGCGGAAGGGACCCTCACCCCGCTGGCCGAGGTGGCCCCGTTCGCGTCGGTGGCCACCTACTCGCCCCGATTCACCAGGTCCCACCCCACCGGGGTGCCGGCCCTGGACCAGGTGTCCGGCCCGGAGGGGGTCCCCAACTTCAACAACTCGGTGTACGTGGCGGTGTCGGCGAAGTACCTGGCCGACGACCTGGCCTACCTGCGGGCCCGGCCCGGCCGCTACGCCCGGTCGGTGGGCCGGGCGGTGCGGCTGTGGAGCGTCCCGGCGGACCAGTACCTGTGGAGCGGGGCCGACCACGCCCGCATGGGCGGCTACCCCCGCCTCTTCGACGCGGTGGTCCTGCTCCAGGCCCGCTCGGCGGTGCAGCGGCTGGACCTGGCGGCCCAGTCGAGCGGCGCCGGCCCCGGCGCCGGGCAGGTGTCGTGGACGGTGGTGGCCCTGACGGTGGTGGACCTGCTGGGGGCCCCGGTGGTGATGTGGCGGCGCCGGGCCGACCGGGCCTGGCTGGCCGGCGCCGGGGTGCTGTGGCTCACCGTGGCCTACAGCTTCGCGGTGACCTCGCTCACCGAGGCCGCGGAGAACATGCGCTTCCGCTTCGAGCTGGGCGCTCTTCCGGTGGTTCTCGCTGCGGTGGTCGTGGCATCAACGCGCATTTGCAACTCGTATGAGTAAAATCTCAGGGGAGCGGTCTGTGGCCCCTGACCCTGGTCATGGATTAGAGAGCCCGGCTTCCTCTCTGCCCGGGAGGCCGGGCTCCGCCCCACCCACCCGGGGGCCGTCCATGCTCTGGCGCAGCTTGGTCAGTATGCGGCCCATCAGCCGCGACACCTGCATCTGGCTGATGCCCAGCTCCGCGGCCAGCTGCCGCTGGGAGCGGCCCTCGAAGTAGATGCGCACCACCATCAGCCTCTCGGTGGGACTCAGGCGGGGCAGGACGGCGCGTACCAGGCTGGCGTCGAGGGACCCGTCGAGGTCGTCCTCCACCGCGGGCGCCCCGGCGCCGGGGTCGTCGTCGGGGCGGCCCGGGCGGTCCAGCGACGCCGGCCAGCAGGTGTCGGCCACCTCCATGGCGGCCAGCACCTCCTCCTCCGACGCCCCGAGGTGCCCGGCGATGTCGCCGACGGTCGGCGACGCCCCCAGCGTCTGGGTCAGCTCGTCGCGGGCGGCCTGGACGGCCAGGTGGCGCTCCTGCAGGGAGCGGGGCACCTTGACCGCCCACATGCGGTCCCGGAAGTGCCGCTTGATCTCCCCCATGACGGAGGTGGTGGCGAACGGTCCGAAGGGGCCCCGCTCCGGCCGGTAGCGCCCGGCGGCGTTGATGAGGGCCAGCACCGCGACCTGCTCGAGGTCCTCCGGGCGCTCCCCCCGGTGCTGGAACCGCCGGGCCAGGGACCGGGCCAGGGTCAGGTGGTCCTCCACCAGCCGGGCCTGCTCCTCGTGGCGGCCCAGCGACGGGAGGTCCGGCGACAGCAGGGCCGGATCGCCACCGGGTCCGGGCCCGGGGGTGTCCGGGCCCAGCTTGCGGTACAGCCGCCCGGTCCCGTCGAGGGCCTCGAAGGCCCCGGCCGGCCCGGGCCCGGCGACGGGGGGCTGCGGGTGGAGCAGCAGGCCGCCGGGGCGGAGCCGGCCCAGGTCGGCCCCGGCGCCGGCCACGATCAGGTCCACAGGCGCCGGCGGGGGGCCGAGCAGCACGCTCTCCAGCAGTTCCCCGGTGGGCCGCCACCGGCTCTGGCGGCCGCCGTCGGGCACCAGCCACGGGTTCTCCGGCAGCCCCCGCACGTCGGCCAGCCCCCACCTGATGGGCCGGCGGGGCGGGGTCGGCCCGGAGTGG